>JAFCZU010000159.1 GCA_019314185.1 Deltaproteobacteria bacterium
CAAGCCGTGATAAAATCATTCTTAGTTTGCGAAGCGCTATCCAGGAGGCTTTTACAACACTGGTATATCCGTCAAAAAATGGATTTCGCACAACTGACTGTAGAATTCAGTTCACTGATAATCAGTTTGATGGCGAAAAACTCATTCGTGACACACTTGAAAAGGTTCAGAAATTCACTAACGAGATCACTGGAGACACGTTCAGGAAAAAGTGCGAGGCACGTCTTTTTGGCGGGCAGCAAAGATCTCAGTGGTCAGAGATAAAACGGCGGGCCGCCACCCTCACTGCCTGGCAGTTCCATCGACAGGACGCATTGGATACGCTTAAAGAGACATCCATAAGCCAGGACATCTGGAGGGATGAAGGGGGTGTTATTAACAAAGGCCCATTCCCTCCGCCAGAAACCGAGGTAAGGGTACAGAAGATATCAAGGAACGATGACACAGGTGAAGCCACACTTAAAATCACTCCTGTGCATGGAGATGTTGTATATTACGAGACAGGCGAAGCAGAACCCACAACATCGTCAATGAAGCTCGATTCATTTAATAATTTTAAAATCAGCGACTTAAAATGTAAATTCATCTGTATCGATTCTGCAAGCAAGCATAAACAGGGCGGCTCGGAAACATGGATAAATACAATTACCCTCAAGCATCGAGTATTTCAGCAAGGCAGCGACTGGATGGTTGAACTTAAGACCAGCCCTAACTCTGATATTCGATACACAACAGACGGATCCGACCCCAAAACAATGGGCGCTGCCTATGATGCACCGTTTCCAGTTCCTGGAACAAGCCCATTTGTGCTTGCTATTGCTCAGCGTAATGGTGTGTCGTCTGCTCAAGAAAAGATAAATGTTAATGATTACAGAAAGAAGACTGTTAAGCTGGACCCATCAAAAAAAGCGGTCTGGAAGCGAAGACATGCCAATCTGACAACAAGAGATGCCTATGCGTTTATGGAAAGGCTTAAAAAATTTGAAGGCAAAGCATATGGTGTCACAATAGATATCCAATCCAATAAAAAAGATCAGGATATCAGTTATACAGCCGCAGGCAGTTTCGCTCTTTCCGGAGAACAATTTGAAAATATTGTTAAGGAACTCCAGGCAGTTATGTTCGGCAGCCAGATTTTTTTAAACATCGAACGGCTGGAATTTGACAGAGCTCAACTTCTGCTTGACTGGATTGCCGATGCAAGAAGCAGTCTGTCTCCCGGAGAAGTCAGCCAATAAGTAAACAAATCAATTATGACGAAAAAAAAACAGAACATACTGGGGTTTGGTTATAATCCTGATCTCACGGACCATTATTTTCTGGTTACCATTCCGGCCTCACGGGCAAAAGGCGCTGAGGTTATGATTTCCGAACATTTTGAGTGGCAAAAACCCGAAAAAGGCAAAGAAATCTATACATCGTTAAGTAATGAAAATGCCCATATTAAAGTGATCCTGAAACGGTTCATGTGGGACGATATTGCCGAAGAAACAAAGGCGGAATTCAACCGCCGCCTTAGGACTTACGGCATTGAACCCGGCAAATGGAAAAAGAAAGGTCAGATCCACCTGGAACGAACTCTTGGCAAGGAACTCGTTTTGCTTGCCTGGGCTATTGAAGAATGTGATCCTGTGCTGATCAGTACGGCTGTCCGCAACTGGCTTGGACTTGCCCCTGAAGAACGGTGGTGGCTTTATACCATGACCAATGCTTCCACAGGTCATGCGCTTAATGATCGCAACAAGGGATGGAGAAAGGCGATTCGATTTGCATTAACGGAAAATCCAGTTTCCGACCAGGCCATGCTGAAACGTAGAGAAGAATTTCAGAAGTCTCTTTTCAGCGGAATATTCAGATAAGGAATATCAATGAATGATCGGGTTTTTATTGAAGATCAGTTTCCAGTGTCAAGAATTTCAAAGGAGAGTTATAAGGAAAGAAAGGCCGGTTCAAGCCAGACGTTGACAGGTCTTGGAAAATGGTGGGGGCGAAAACCGCTGATTCTGATCAGAGCGTCTATAATCGGAATGCTCATGCCCGTGTCTGATGACCCAAAAAAAGATCAGGATATTTTTTTAAAGATTCTAACCATGGATAACGCCGGCCTCTGGCAGCGACGGTCAAAATCCATTCCCGCCGGAGTTATTCAGGCCAATATTTCAGAAGAAGAATGGAATGAACTTATAACTGATCAAGAAGGCAATTTGAAACGTACTTGGTCAACAGGGCTTAGTCTGGAAGAAAAAGAACGGGTTCTTCGCAAAGTATTTGATCAGCTTTCATATGATGAAAAGCTTACTTTTTGTGACCGGCCGGAACAGATCGACGGCCCAGATGAAAAAGCGTGGGAAGAGATAAACGCACATCTTGGGACAGATGCAAATAATCTTCAGGAACTGGTAATAGAACTTGGGAAAAGAAGATTCGGCCATACACCAAAAGTCGGCGACTGTTTTTGCGGGGGAGGTTCCATTCCATTTGAGGCTACGCGGCTCGGATGTAAGGCGTTCGGTTCTGATCTTAACCCTGTTGCAGCCATGCTCACATGGGCATCAATCCATCTGATCGGAGGCGGAGAAAAAATACAGAAACAGGTTCAGGAGGCTCAAAAAAAAGCATACGAGGCTGCTGACAAACAGATCACAGAGTGGGAGATTGAACACAATGACAAAGGCTGGCGCGCGGATGCATACCTTTACTGTGTTGAAGCCAGATGCCCGGTAACAGGTTTGATGCTGCCGCTTGCCCCTTCCTGGATTATCAGCGAAAAATACAATGTATGCGCTGTGCTGAAAAAAAATGATGCTGAAAAAAAATATGACATGGAAATAGTAACGGGCGCGGATAAAGAGACCATGGCCAAAGCAAAACAAGGAACTGTTCGCAACAGCAGGATGGTCTGCCCTGAGACAGATGAGGAATTTTCCATCTCAGGGATTCGCGGGGACCGGAAGATAGACGGCAAAACCATATATGGCTTGAGACTCTGGGAAAATGATGATCTTGTGTCCAGACCGGATGACGTGTTTCAGGAGCGGCTTTACTGCGTGAGATGGGTGGAAACGTATCTTGAGAAAAACAGGCAGGGCAAGCTCGTTGAAAAGACAAGAAGGCTTTACTGCTCTGTAACAGAAGATGATATAAAACGTGAGAAGCAGGCGTTGAAACTTTTGCGAGAGCGGTTTGGTGAGTGGCAGGAGAAGGGGTATATACCTGATCGGAAGATTGAGACTGGACTTGAGACAGCCCGCTTACAAAGAGAACGCGGATGGACTCACTGGCATCATCTGTTTAATCCGAGACAGTTGCTGGTGCATGGTTTAATCTTAGAAACATATTTTGGGATAGAAAATCTATATAATACAAATACTGTCGCAACTCTTTTGAATATTGGATCGTGTTCAAATTGGAATTCAAAATTATGCATTTGGAATAGTAATTTACAAAAAGGTGGTGGTATTGGGGTATCAGAACAAACATTTGCTAACCAAGCTCTTAATACCCAATATAATTATCCTGTACGCTCTGGTCATATTTTAGCTGGTTCATTTTTGAAGCAATTTAAATGTTTTTCAACATCCTCTTTTTTATTAGCAAAATCATCAGATGCAAGAGTGGTTAACTGTTCTAACGACTTATGGATTACCGATCCACCTTATGCCGATGCCATCAATTACCATGAATTAACCGACTTTTTTCTCGCCTGGTATGAAAAACATCTCCCAAAAGTATTTCCTGATTGGTACACTGACACCAGAAAAGCGTTGGCTGTCCGGGGTTCAGGCGAAGATTTCAAGCGTACCATGGTGGAGATTTATAAAAATCTTACAAACCATATGCCGGACAATGGAATACAGATGGTGCAGTTCACCCATCAGGACTCATCAGTCTGGGCAGACCTTGCCATGATTTTATGGGCAGCAGGACTCAAAGTAACCGCGGCCTGGACAATTGCCACAGAAACATCATCCGGACTTAAAAAGGGCAACTATGTTCAGGGAACAGTCCTGTTAATTCTTCGCAAACGCCTTTCAAACAAAATGGCCTTTTTCGATGAAATCTATCCTGAAATAGAAGACGAGGTTAGACAACAGCTTGATTATATGATGGAGCTGGATGACAAGGATGAGCCCAACTTTGCGGACACCGATTACCAGCTTGCGGCTTACGCGGCTGCTTTAAGAGTATTGACGCAGTATGGTGATATTGAAGGCCGGGATATTCGGCATGAGCTTTTCAGGCAGCGGGAGCCCGGCGAAAAAACAGCGTTTGAAAAGGTCATTGACCGGGCTGTTGAAATTGCATCAGATCATCTTGTGCCTTCAGGAATCGCACGCCGGTACTGGAAAAATATTTCAGCGCCGGAAAGGCTCTATTTGAAAGGGCTTGAGCTGGAAAAACATATGGAGGCAAGATCAGGGGCATATCAGGAACTGGCCAGGGGCTTTGGTGTCCGTGATTATACGTTTATGTTTGCTGGCACAAAGGCCAATGCAGTTAGATTTAAAACAGGAACAGAGTTCAAAAAAGCAGGTTTAGGCGGAACAGATTTTTCCGGATCACTTGTCAGAAATACGCTTTTCTCCATACATGAAACCGTTCGCACGGAAGATGCCCGCGAAGGGTTGAGCTGGCTGCATACCGAAGTCGGCGACTACTGGAACCAGCGCAAATCGATTATTGCGATACTGCAATATTTATCAAAATTGAATCATATCCCCCATATGACCCATTGGGAAAAAGACGCAGACGCAGCCCTGCGTCTTGCCGGAGCAGTAGAAAACGACCATGGGGGGAGGCTGTAAAAATAACGTATAGAGAAAAGTGAAGAAAATAGAAAGGAATAAAAGTGAGTCAAATTTACAACATATATTGTGATGAATCCTGCCATCTGGAAAATGATCACCATAATGTTATGATATTAGGTGCAGTTACATGTCCGCTTGAAAAATGCCGCAAGGTTTCGATACGTATCCGTGAAATAAAAAACAAGCATAACTTAAAAAAAGGTTTTGAAATCAAATGGACCAAGGTATCTCCTGCCAAATTATCATTTTATCGTGAAATTCTGGATTATTTTTTTGACAGAGATGATTTGCAATTCAGGGCACTCATTATTCCGGATAAAACAAAACTGAACCATGAAAAATTCGGGCAGGATCACAATACATGGTACTATAAAATGTATTTTGATATGCTTAAAGTTATTTTTGAACCTGATGGGCGTTATAGAATTTATCTCGACATCAAAGACACATGTGGCGCTGAAAAGACAGCAAAACTTCATGATGTGCTTTGTAATAATATATATGATTTTTCCAAAAAGATAATTGAAAGGATCCAGTTAGTTCGATCAGAAGAGATTGAAATCCTGCAACTGGCGGATTTGCTAATTGGAGCAATATCTTATGTTAATAGAGGACTGTCAGGTAATTCCGCCAAAGTTGCTTTGGTTAATCGTATGAAAGAGCATTCTGGCTATTCATTAATAAGAACAACATTACTAAGGGAAAAGAAGGTAAATCTTTTTAAATGGAACGCTATTTAGGGGCCGGAGAACGGATAGATATTGATTGGTTACCGGAACTTGTTTTATTGGAATCAGTTAAAGGTAACTGGGAAAACTATCTTGAAGCGATATATGATTGTTTTAAGCAGGACTTTATTGATAATAGACCAGTTTTTGAAGGTAAAAAGCTTGCACTTAAACGTCATCCTTTATCATTGGGTAAAGAAGCTACATTCTGGCATTTGATTTCAGAAGGACGGACTGAAGAGGAAAGAGTTCCTGATATGCGCAGGTGTGAGCGCATCCGATGGCCAAAGCCGATAATTGAGAACAGTAGGGATACAGTAATAAAATGCTGGAAAAATGTCAGGCGTGGGGGAAAACGCATATGTTTATGGCTTGAACAGCATGAGTATTTATTAGTTCTGGCTGAACGTAAGGGGTATCTTCTGCTTTGGACAGGCTATCTGGTTATAAGGCATCATCAAAAAAGAAAGCTACAGAAAGAATATGAAAAATATCTGAAAAAATCAAAGGCTAAAAATGCAAATGCCGCCTAAACATAGTTCAGACGACATCCTTACTCCTTCTACACATGGCAGATGAGCTTCTTAAAAATTAAGTAAATAAAATGTAAAAATCAAGCTTTTTTAAATATATTTTCCATGTATTCAAATTATACAGCCAATAATATTCTAAAAAACATACAAAATATGTACCTTTCCAGGCATAAATTTTATGTGACTGTTATGTGACTGAAGCATAATGTGAGAACACATTAATTGGCTTGTTTGTGTTTAACATATAGATATAATTGTCAATTAAATAACAAACAATTAGATTCTTATGTGACTGGAAGAAAACCCGGAGAAAGAATCATGATAAGGCGTTTTTCATCACGCCTCAAGAAACTCGATGAATCTTTTATAAACGAAAGATTGAAAAGCGCTGTTTCTTATGACCGCATTGCAGGATATTTTCGTTCGTCCATGCTTGAGGTTGCAGGTGAACAAATTGAATCAATGAACGGCAATGTCCGTGTCGTCTGTAATTCCGATATTGATCCTGAGGATGCAAAAACAGCCAAAGCCGCCCAGCAGGCGTTGCGCAGATCATGGTGTGAAGGAAATCCTGAAAAGCTTGGCGAGTCTTCAAAAGATCGTTTCAGCCGTTTATATCAGTTTATCAAAAGCGGCAAACTTGAAATCCGTGTCCTTCCTGATGAGGCTTTTGGACTGATCCATGGCAAGGCCGGCATTATCCAGTATAATGACGGAAGCCAAACCTGCTTTATGGGAAGCACCAATGAAAGCCTTTCTGCCTGGAAACTGAATTACGAATTAGTATGGGAAGATGATTCTATCGAAGCGGTAAAGTGGGCGCAGGATGAATTTGATGCCCTGCGGTTTCACCCACTGGCCATTTCCTTAAGTGATTTTGTTATCAGCGATATTAAACGTCTTGCCCATCGAAGCGAAATATCCATAGATTCCTGGAAGGATAATCCTGAAAGCGACCCTGCTTCCGGTGTAATCGAAACACCTGTTT
>JAFCZU010000160.1 GCA_019314185.1 Deltaproteobacteria bacterium
GCTGAGCAATTTCACGAACTCTTATGCTTACCGGATGTCCTGTAACTGCCTCAATGAAAAAGAAAACCAGATGACCGCCGTCCAAAACAGGTATGGGAAGAATATTGAGAATGCCAAGATTAACGCTTAGAAGCGCAATAAAAGAAATAAAGCTGGCAACCCCACGCTTTGCTTGCTGACCCGCCATCTCAGCAATCATGATTGGACCGCCGATAGTTTTTACAGAGATTTTTCCCTGTATCATTTTTACAAGACTAATTACAACTAATTTTGAAATATTATAAGTCTGGGTTGCACTTTCTGAAAAAGCCTGAAACAAAGTCAAATCTTTTGAAAATACATCTCCTGAAGCTGTAATGCCTATAACATAACGTTCAATATCATCACCGAACAGGTTTTTTGTCGTTACAATCTCCGGCGTAACACCAACAGCAACAATTGATTCGCCCCGACGCACACTTAATGCAATTCTTCTGCCTTTGCTGCCGGTAATAGCCTTTGCCATTTCTTCCCAGCTTTCAATAGCTGATCCGTCAATCGCTGCAATCAAGTCGTCTTTTTGCAACCCGGCCATGTAAGCAGGTGAACTTTCTTTTACTTCTCCAATGGAAGGTTTTAACAATAAAGCGCCTGAAATCTGAAAAATCCCAAAGAATATAATCATGGCAAAAACAAAATTAAAAAAAGGACCTGCCGCAACAATTAAAATCCGTTTAAATACATGTTTGTGTATAAATGAAACAGATATATCAGCGGAATCGACATCAGCTCCTGGATCTTCACCTACCATTTTTACATATCCGCCAAGAGGTATGGCTGAAAGAATATAATTTGTCCGGCCGATTTTTTTCCCGATAAGCGTTGGACCAAACCCCAATGAAAATTTCTCCACTCCAACCCCAAAAAGTCTGGCGAAAAGAAAATGGCCCAGTTCATGGAAAAATATAAGAACTCCCAGTACTATAATAAAAGAAAAGATAGTTGTAGTCATAATTTTAACAGGTTTTGTAATTAATGAATTCGTAAAAAGCCGAATTCATTAAGTGTTAAGTGTTAAGTGTTAGGTGTTAGGTGTTAGGTGTTAGGTGTTAGGTGTTAAGATAAAACAATTAATTACTTAAATCTACCTCTAATTCTCTATTCTCTATTCTCTATTCTCTATTCTCCATTCATTAAACCATCTGACACGCTGTTTCCCTTGCCCACCTGTCGGCTTCGATAATGTCGGAAAGCGCCGGGTTTATAACAACAGGGTGTTTATCCATTGTTTTCCTGATAATCTTCGGAATTTTGACAAATGATATTCTTTTCATTAAAAATGACTCTACTGCCACTTCGTTTGCCGCATTAAGCGCCACAGGCAGCGTTCCACCGGTCTTGCAGGCTTTATAGGCCAGAGCAAGACATGGAAATTTTTCTAAATCCGGCGGCTCAAAGGTAAGAGCATCAATATTAAAAAAATCCGGCATCGGTTGCCCAAGAGGAAGACGTCCAGGATATGACATGGCATATGCAATAGCCCCCTTCATGTCAGGAATGCCAAGCTGGGCAATTACCGCACCATCTCTGTATGAAACCATTGAATGAATAATACTTTGCGGATGAATTAAAACTTTAATCATTTCCTGAGAAATCCCAAAAAGAAATTTTGCCTCTATGACCTCAAGCCCTTTGTTCATAAGAGTCGCTGAATCAACGCTGATCTTTTTACCCATACTCCATGTGGGATGATTCAGGGCATCTTCCGGCGTTATTTTTGAAAATTCTTTTTCAGGTTTGTGCAAAAAAGGACCGCCTGAAGCTGTCAGGAGTATTTTGTCAATATCTTCCTTCCGGTGTCCGGCAATGCATTGAAAAATTGCGCTGTGCTCGCTGTCAATCGGCAGTATCTTTACACTTTTTTGAGCCGCCATCTTCGAAACAATTTCGCCGGCCATAACAATGGTTTCCTTGTTGGCCAAAGCTATGTCCTTACCAGCCTCTATCGCAGCCAGGGTCGGCATCAAACCGGCAGCTCCTACAATTGCAACCACAACCATGTTAACAGATGAATGTGTTGCTGCAGCTCTGTATCCATCCTGGCCATGCATTATTTCAACAGAAATGCCGGCAGGAAGCCTCCTTTTCAGCTCAAGAGCTCTGCTTTCATTCAGAACCACTGCTATTTCCGGGTGAAACTTCTTAATCTGTCCGGCTAACAAATCAACATTATGCGCTGCTGCCAGTGCCTTTACAGCAAAGCGCTCAGGGAATTTCCCCACTATCTCAAGAGCATTGCAACCCACAGACCCGGTAGAACCCAGTATGGAAAGATATTTCATAGTATAGTAAAAGTTATAAGTGAGCTAAAGTGCCTAAAGTTAAGGAATGCACCTTCGGTGCTACTAATTGTATGTAAAATAATAGAGCGAAGCGACTCCATAACTTTAGGCACTTTAACATACTTTAGGCACTTCAAAACATATATTCCTTTAAAAAATAAGCCACAGGCGCTGCAAATAATAACGCATCAATGCGATCCAGAATACCTCCATGGCCGGGAAGAATTGTGCCGGAATCCTTAACATTTGCTGACCGCTTGAGCGCTGATTCAAACAGGTCGCCGACCTGCCCGGCTGCGGCAATAGAAAGGCAAAATAATATAATAGATCCCAACGGCATTTGTGGGAGAAAAAAATTCTTGAAAATCAGGCCTGCTCCAAGACTTGCTGTAAACCCTCCGATAGAACCCTCAATAGTCTTTCCGGGACTTATTGATGGGCAAAGTTTGCGGCGTCCCATATATGTGCCGATATAATATGCTCCTGTATCACATGCAAAAACAAGCAATAACAGAAAGAAAACCCATTTGATTCCATCAAAGCTGTTTCGTATCAAAACAAGGCAGGAGAGGAATAATGGTATGTATATAATGCCCATAACCTGCTTTGCAATTGCTTCTAACGCTAATGGATCAGACCTGAATTTCCGCAACAAATACAGGCTGGATACAATTAAATTCAAAATAATAAGAGCAATTATAATATCAAATACATTGTTAAATGCAGCCAAAATTATCACTGGTCCGACAATAAAAGCGAAAACCTTAAGATGTAATCTGTTTGAGTCTTCGGTTTTGACGCTGTTATTTAACGTTATACGAAAATACTCTCTCAAGGATAAAATGGATACAATGATAATTAATGCGGCAAATAGAAGAGGCCCTCCTTTGAAAATCACCCAAAAAAGGAATGGAAGGGCTGCAATAGCTGTAATCCAACGTTTTAAATGCATATTTTTTAATTATTCGTCCTGCCGAATCTGCGTTCACGATGGTGATATTCCTGCAAAATGTGCAAGAACTCTTCCCTGCTAAAATCAGGCCACATGGTGTCGGTAACAAAAATTTCAGTGTATGCAATTTGACACAATAAAAAATTGCTTATCCGCATTTCCCCACTGGTTCTGATCAGCAGGTCAGGGTCCGGCATCCCTTTTGTATACAGGTGATCAGATACAACCTCGTATGTTATTGAATCAGGATCGATTTTGCCTTCCTTTGCTTTTACTGCAATATCCCGAACCATTCTGACTATCTCTTCCCGCCCACCATAACTCAATGCAAGATTAAGAAGCATGCCTTTATTGTTTTTCGTTAAAGTCATTGTTTCGTGAAGCGCTCGCCGCACATGTTCCGGCATACGCTGTATTTGACCTATTGCATTGAGGCAGATATTATTATCCAGCATATTTTTTTGCTCTGCCTTTAAAAATTTTGCGAGAAGAGACATTAGAGCCGCGACTTCCATTTTGGACCGCTGCCAGTTTTCAGTGGAAAAAGCGTACAGCGTCAGGATGGAAATTCCAATTTCACGGCAGCATTCAACAATTGTTCGAACCGTTTCAGCGCCCTTTTTATGCCCTTGAACACGGTTTAACATACGTCTCTTTGCCCATCTGCCATTACCATCCATAATAATTGCTACATGAGAAGGAATGTTTATGGTATCAAAATCTGCACAAATAGAGGAATCTGTATTAAAACTCAAGGAGTTCTTTCTCTTTTTCTTTACATATATCATCAATAAGCTTTATATGCTCATCTGTTATCTTCTGCACCTGGTCCTGTGCCTTGAAAACATCATCTTCAGAAACCTCGCCGTCCTTCTTTAAACCTTTCAACATCTCATTTGAATCACGCCTGACATTGCGCACCGCAACCCTATAATTTTCGCACGTCTTGTAAACGATCTTGACAAGCTGCTTTCGTCTTTCTTCTGTAAGAGGTGGAATTGATATACGAATAATCTTACCATCATTTGAAGGGGTAAGACCGAGATCTGATTTTAATATAGCTTTTTCAATTTCCTTAATTACAGTAACATCCCATGGCTGTATTGTAACAAGACGACTTTCGGGAATAGAAAGAGAAGCCATCTGGTCAATAGGCGTAAGTATGCCATAGTAATCAACCCGTATGCCATCAAACAGGGAAAGTGATGCACGACCTGTTCTCAACCTCATCAATTCATTTTTAAGGAAAGATATTGATTTACCCATCCCATCTCTTGTTTCTTGATATATTGTTTTAATCATCTCTTTAACCTATACTGTAACCGATCATAATTTTATGTTTTTTTATTATATTTTTTCACCACGAAACACGAAAAATACAAAGAAATTATAAAATAATTAATCCCTAATCCTCTAACATCCTGACCGTTTCAAAAATCGCAGTTTATAGCTGCTCAAGCGCTGACTCAACCACTCAACCACTCGACTACTCGACTAATTCCCCACTCGACTAATTCCCTAATAGACTATTCCTCCGGCTCAACTACTTATCAATGTGCCGACTTCCTCTCCGCATACAACATTTATAACATTTTCTCTGCCTTTTAAATTAAAAACAACGATAGGAAGTTGATTGCCCATAGCGAGAGAAATCGCTGTCATATCCATTACCTTAAGCTGCTTTTCAAGGACATCCATGTAACTGGCTTTTCTTATAAATTTGGCATCACCGTTAACAACAGGATCTGAATCGTAAAGACCGTCAACATTGGTGGCCTTTAAAAGTATTTCCGCATGAATTTCCTGGGCCCTTAAAACCGCAGCGGTATCTGTTGTAAAGTACGGGTTGCCTGTGCCTGCCGCAAATATCACAAGACGCCCTTTCTCCAAATGACGAACAGCTTTACGGAGTATATACGGTTCAGCCACTTCATGCATTGATATGGCTGACTGGACACGGGTCTGTATGCCTTTCTTTTCTAAAGCATCCTGAAGCGCCAGACTGTTGATAACTGTGGCCAGCATCCCCATATGATCGGCAGATGTTCTATCCATGCCATATGAACTAGCGGCAACCCCCCTGAATATATTGCCGCCGCCAACAACAATGGCAATCTGAACACCAAGATCAAATATAGAACGAATCTCATCGGCAATATACTTCATTACATCCTGGCTAATTCCAAAGCCATGGTCCCCCATAAGGGCCTCGCCGCTTAATTTCAACAAAATTCTTTTATACTTTGGAAGTGCCAAGCCTATGATTCCCCTGTCTGAAAACGAACAAAGCGTTTAATGGAAATATTCTCACCAATCTTTACGATCAACTCATTTAAAAGGTCTGCGATAGTTATATTTGTATCACGCACATAATCCTGACTTAACAAACAGTTATCCTTGAAATATTTACTCAATTTCCCTTCTGCTATCTTGTCAACTATATTTTCAGGTTTACCCATTTCAAGAGCCTGAGCACGATATATTTCTTTTTCCTTATTGATTACATCTTCGGAAACATCTTCCTGTGAAATCCCAACAGGATTTGTAGCCGCAATATGCATCGCCAAGTTCCTGGCGAATTTTTTAAAATCATCATTCTTTGCGACAAAATCGGTCTCGCAGTTAACCTCAACTAAAACACCAAGTTTACCACCCATATGGATATAAGACTCAATTATGCCTTCTGTCATAGCTCTTCCGACTCTTTTTTCGGCTGTAGCCATGCCTTTCTTTCTTAAAAAATCAACGGCCGTGTTGATATCACCATTGCACTCCGTAAGAGCTTCCTTACAATTCATTATACCCGCTCCTGTTTTTCCCCGGAGTTGTTTAACCATTTCCGCACTAATTGTTCCCATATCTATTCTCCTTTATTGGCCTCAGCAACTTTTCCTGATTCATCGTTATTAGAAACATCAACAGTCTTAGACGAAACTGCAGGCTTTGCTTTTTTTGTCACCTCTACAACAGGCCCATCTGATCCATCTGATATTATCTTCCTTTCACCGGGTTTCAATTCTGTGGGAACAGATACTGTTTCAGCTTCACTTTCAATATTTTTATCTGCTTCAGCCTGCTGTTTTTCAAGCCTCCGCTCCTTTCCCTCGATGCACGCATCAGCGATTCTGGAAGAAATCAACCTGATTGCACGTATGGCATCATCATTACCGGGAATAACAAAATCAATATTATCAGGGTCACAGTTTGTATCAACAATCGCAATAATTGGTATATTGAGACGTCTCGCTTCACGTACGGCAATCGCTTCGTTTTTGGGATCAACTATAAAAATAGCACCTGGAAGCCTTTTCATTTCACGAATTCCGCCAAGGTTGTTGTCAAGCTTTACCCTTTCCTTTTCAAGCTTCAATCTTTCTTTTTTAGGAAAGAGGTTGATTGAATCGTCATTTACCATGTTATTAAGATGGTTAAGACGATCTATGCTCTGTTTTATGGTGTTAAAATTTGTCAGCATACCCCCCAACCATCTGTTATGAACATAGAACATCTCACATCGATTAGCCTCTTCATAAATCGACTCACGCGCCTGCTTTTTAGTACCGACAAAAAGCATCGACTTTCCGTCCGCCGCAAGCTCCTCTGCAAAATCATAAACAGCTTTAAACATCCGAACCGTTTTTTGCAGATCGATAATATAAATGCCATTTCTTGCCCCAAAGATATATTGCTTCATCTTTGGATTCCAACGCTTTGTCTGATGACCAAAATGCACTCCTGCTTCCAGAAGTTCCTTCATTGTAATGTAAGCCATTTTTTTGCGGAGCACCTAAAAACAGGTCAAAGAGCGTGCGATTTGTTTCAAACAGATTTTCATAACAAATAAAATGCAATTTCACAACACTTTTTTATTTTAATCGGAAAACCATCTTGCTCCAATTTACATAAAGCTGAAAAATCACTGTAACGCAGCAGATAGGACTACGACGCCATCAAGTATCTTATTGCTCTGCTCGATGGCCTCGGATTGTAATAGTGTCCATTTAATTCGATTTTATGTTTTCATGCTTTTAAGTTATACCATGCAAACAGTTTTGTTCGGTTGTTTTTTGGTGGAGTAAAAGACAAGCCAGAACCTATATTAGATTTTGGATACAACTTGCTGTTGACATGTCTTTTTATTATAATTAGATTAGTCATTTAAATTGACTTTTTACGAATTCATCATTATTGGGAGAGTTCACAATGTATTCAAAAATACTTATTCTTCGGTTTCCAAAAACCGAAGTTCAAAAACCGTTAGTTTGCAACCTTGTTAAGAATTATAACATTATCTTTAACATACTTAATGCTACAATACTGCCCAGAAAAGAAGGAGTTATGGTGCTTGAATTGTCAGGCACTAAAAAAAGTTTCAGGGAAGGAGTAAAATATCTCAAAGACCAGGGAGTGCATGTTCAAAGCGCTGCCCAGGAGATGAAACGTAACAACAACAAATGCATACATTGCGGAGCCTGCACCGCAGTTTGTCCGACAGGCGCACTTTCGATTAAACGACCTGAAATGTATGTTGAGTTTGATCAAAAAAAATGCAGCGTATGCGAACTTTGCATACCCGCTTGTCCACCAAGAGCGATGGAGGTTCGCCCGACAAACAAAAGTTTTTTTGAATGAAGAAATTAACTGCCATTGCCATAAGCGGAGGCATAGATTCACTTGTAGCCGCCTATTTGTTAAAACAACAAGGACACAATCTTATCGGAATTCACTTTATTACCGGATATGAAACAAACAAATCCCTTCAAAATATAACAACCGCTTTTCCTGACTCAAACAGAAACCAACTATCAACTGCAGACGAAAAAGCCCCACACAAAATTATATCTATTGCGCACAAACTTGGCATAAACATTAAAATTATTGACTGTTCTCTTGACTTTAAGAATAAAGTTGTCGATTATTTTACACAGTCATATCAGATTGGCCGAACTCCCAATCCATGTCTTGCATGTAACCCGTCAATTAAATTCGGATCGGTTCTTGCTTTTGCCCGCAAACTTGGAGCATCCTGCCTTGCCACAGGACATTATGCAAGAATATTAAAGAACCATAAGGGGAAATTCCACCTTTTGAAAGGCATAGATCATAATAAGGATCAGTCCTATTTTCTCGCATTTCTGTCTCAGGAACAGCTTGCCTACGCGTGTTTTCCCCTCGGCAGCATGAAAAAAACAGATGTTGCAAAACTGGCGATAAAAAAAGGATATAATCACATTGTAAACAGGGAAAGCCAGGATATATGTTTTATTAAAGATAAAACCTACGGCGAGTTTCTTGCGCTGCAACAGGGTTTTAAACCGAAACCGGGATTGATAGAAAATGTCAACGGCAATATATTAGGCGAACATAAAGGGCTGCATCTCTTTACCATAGGCCAAAGACGCGGAATAAACTGCCCAGGTTCCGAACCATATTATGTTGTAAAAATAAACCAAAAACAAAATCGCCTTGTGGTTGGCTGTAAAAAAGATTTAATCTCATCAAAATGCAGAGTTGTTAATATAAACTGGATCGCTAATACTCCGGCATCTCCCATCGCAATTCATACACGTGTAAGATACCGGCATAAAACCGCTTTATGCACTCTTGTTCCAGGTGACAACAATACTGCGACTGTAGAATTTGAAAATCCTCAAGAAGCAATAACTCCCGGACAAGGCGCCGTGTTTTATCAAGGGAATGAAGTCCTTGGCGGCGGATGGATTGCAGAGAAATAGACAAAAGAACTATCACGAAAGCACGAAAAAAGTTAGCAATTTAATTTCCGGACATTATTTCGTACTTTCGTGTTTTCGTGATTAATTTATTTAAAACGTTTAGTGATAATTTATGCCTTTTTTTAACATCATTACTTTGGGCTGCAAAGTAAATCAGTATGAATCAGACGCCATTGCTCAATCTTTGCAAGAAGCTGGATGGGTTTCTGCACTCAAAGGAGAAAAAACTGATCTGTTTATTATCAACACCTGCACTGTAACCCAAAAAGCTTCCATGCAGTCAAGGCAGGCTGTCCGGCAGGCAATACGGCATAATCCAAAAGCATGTATAATTGTGACAGGCTGTTATGCCCAGGTCGAACCTGATGAAATAAAAAAGATTAAAGGGGTGCATTATATTATAGGTCATACTGAGAAACATAAGATCCCTGAAATAATTATTTCCAGGAAAGAAAAGGATTCCCTGATCCCCGAATCCCATCCGTTAACTATCCGGCACGATGTTACCCATGAACATAAGTTCCAGCAATCACCTGTAATAGCAGCTTACGGAAACAGGACAAGGCCTGTTTTAAAAATTCAGGATGGATGCAATAACTTTTGCACATATTGCATTGTCCCTTATGCGCGTGGACGAAGCCGGAGTATGCCGCTGGAAATTGTATTAGAAAATATCAGCCGGCTTTCCAGATCAGGCTGCCATGAAGTTGTCCTGTCAGGCATAGACCTTGGCCGCTACGGAATGGATCTTTTACCTGAAACCAGCCTTATAAAACTGTTAAAATGTATACATGAAACAAAAACTATTAAGCGTGTGCGCCTGAGTTCAATAGAGCCTGAAGAGTTTTCAGACGATATTATAAAAATAGCGGCTGATTCAGATATATTTTGTCATCATTTTCATACTCCTTTACAAAGCGGAGATGATCTTATCTTAAAAAGAATGCACAGGCATTATTCACGATCTTTTTTCAAAGACATGGTAATTAGAATTCATGAAATGATTCCGGATGCCGCAATAGGTGTTGATGTTCTGATAGGATTCCCCGATGAAACCAAAAAAGCCTTTGAAAATACATATTCATTAATAAAAAAACTACCCGTAACCTATCTGCATGTTTTTCCTTTTTCGCAGCGCAAGGGAACACCCGCAAACAATTATCCCAACCAAATTCCCCCGGATATTATCAAAACAAGATGTCAAAAAATGCGAGAACTTGGAAATAATAAAAAAATGGAGTTTTACAAAAAATTAATCGGGAAAAATGTGGAAATCTTAATAGAAGGCTCACAATCAAGATCTACAGATTATTTAAAAGGAATGACTTCAAACTATGTTCCTGTTTTTGTGCGTGGTGAAAACAATCTGAAGAATTGTATTGTTCAGGCCAGAATTAATAAATTATATGGTAAAAATGCTGTTTTGGGCAGAATCTTATAATTGATAATAAAAACGCATAGTTTCATGTGCCCTCTGGATACTCTATCAAAACACATTATAAGTTGCCGATGCCCCGCCAAGGCCCATGGCAAATGCATGGAAAAGATATTTTAAAATTCGGTCTTAAAAAACCGCTTGTAATAATGATTTTTTTATCGGTGCAATACTGAGCTACAATCAGGAAAAAGACTTTCAGGCATAAGGTATTCAGTGTCAAACTTGGATGTGTAGCAATGGGGTCATGACCTCATAGTGACTCTCGGAGAATGTTCAACTCCTATGTGGAAAGCACAATCTCCAGAAGCATGACAAAATTGAATGAATGGCCAACAAAATAAGGATTAGAACAGAGTAGAAGGCTCGGTTCTAATCCGTGGTTCAAGAAGTCGCGTAGTTTAATTTTGCTTTGGGCAACAGCCCGTCAAGATGTGACACCATACGGTCGAAGAACCCTATAGATTGCTACAGGGTTCTTCAATCGTTCACGATTTTAATGCGTCGCACATCAGCTCACCCACCCGTCGGGTGAAACTGGCAGGGTCGTCTATTTTGCCACCCTCGCTGATGGTGGCAAGGTCAAACAGAAGGTGGGCGTAATCTTTGAGAACCGGCGCGGCAGCATCCTTTTCAAAGATCGAATTGATCTT
>JAFCZU010000624.1 GCA_019314185.1 Deltaproteobacteria bacterium
GCAAGCGCATTCAATCGTTCTAGTTCCTTTTGGATTTCGGTCGACTCCTTCATCGTGAAGGAGACGAGTGTTTCGATATCAATGCTGTCCTGCAAGCTTTTTAATGTTGAAATGTATGGTTCAAAAAGATCAGCATTTTCACGATCCTGTTTATCTCGCTCCTTATTAAGGTCATCCAATGCTTTGGTCAGGGAAATACGATTGTGTTCTATGTCCTCAAGAAGGGAGAGCATTTCGGTATGGTAACACTTGTTTCTGCCGTCAACGAGATCTGCAAGGCGATGCATTTCAGAGTTCAAAATCTCCTTTATCTCATGGGACCATTTACGTAAACGGTTTTGGAGAAAGGCAGCGTTCCTATTCAACTCAGAATACGCAACATCACGGGGAGACTTCGGCTTGAGGATTTCCAGTTTTCGAACCACTGTATCATTGAGTTGCGCCAGTAGTTCTTTGACTTGGCCACTTTTTCGACGGTAATCAGTGTATGCTTCTTCAAGGGAACCTAAATTACTTGGAGGAGGTCCAACAGACAACTCGCGGAAACGGTTGTTCACCTCTGTTAAATGATCCCTTATTTCCAGAAGTTCTGTTTCCGTGTCCGGCAACTCATCTTCACGGGCCTGTTCCCCGTAGTTCTCAAGTTTGTCCAACAACTCAGAGAGAGATACAGAGAACTCCTTGAGGTTCTTGTTGAATTCTCTCCTTTTTCTTGACCTGATTTTCTTCTGTGCAGCTAAAGCCTTTTCTCTCACCCTGTCTTTCTGAATCTCTGGTAAAGACTGCTTTCGAACATCGGCATCCGTACCGAAATACCGGCGGGCTGTGGTCATTAGTATATTTTCGACTAAATCCCGAAAGACCTTAGCTGCCTTATTGTCTATGATCCCCTCACGCCCGGCTTTATCTTTGAGATTCGGATTATGTTCGCGGGTTATAGCAACGCGTCCAAATGTGCTACGTGTTACCCAGAATTCTCGTCCGGCATGGAGTGCACGCCTCTTTTCAATTTCAAAAAAGTCGTTATCTTCCCGACCATAAGGCATAACTCGGAGCCCGTTTCGGTAAACCATAAACCCTGCGTATCTTTTTGCTTTTGCTTTTAGGTTTACAAAAATTTCAGGTGATAGTGACGTGTTTTGCTGAGCTCTTTCATATGTGCCTAAGCGTAAATGAAATGGACCTACCTTGGAGTCACTACGGCTGGGCACTCCTGTCTTAGGAATTATTGTTACTTCGCCGTCCAGCCATTTCCCGAACGCCTTGATACGCCCTTTAAAAATTCCGGAATTATCAATCACTCCTTCAACGACATGTTCAAGCTCTTCAAGATTGTTAATATCAAATTCTCGGTCATCAGAAATGATGGGCCTACTCAGTGAACCCTCCCAAGCTGTTACTGAATAGCTGAAATCTTCTGCTGCATAACCTTCACTGGCCTCTTCATGATCAACGAAAGGATCAGTAAAATTCGACAATGTTTCAAATAATCGCTTTCTAGCTTGCTCCGCAGCACTTTTATCTTCCGACATCACTCTGCTGTCCATCTGGGCTACCAGGTCGAAAGAGATGTCACCTATCAGAAGAGCTGTCCCTGTGTCCTTTTTCCCCGACCATAACTGCCATTGTTCGAAATGACGCTCGGTGAAAGTCGTTCCGATGATCACCTTTTCGATGAGCTCTCGCGTCAATGGGCGATCTTCATTTTTCTCCAGGTTGTCATTGTTTTCCCAAGCTGAAGCAATCCTGTTGTCCCTGGCCTTGTCATTGCCGTCTCCCCAGAGATTCCCCATCAACCGATCAAACATGGATGGAAGCAGATTAAACATTTCACTCTTTTCAGAAAACTCGACAACCGGCAGTTCAATGTCCTGTAGGTAAAGAAATGGATTTTCGAAGAGTCGCCAATCAATCAAGGCTGCAACAAATGGTTCTGTTCTTCTTTTTGACACAACCAGCAATAACGGACCCAGCGCAGCAGAGGACAACCGACCAATACCCTTTTGTCCTTGTCTCGGACGGATTGGTAAACCGTTCCTGTCTTCCTCATTTACC
>JAFCZU010000161.1 GCA_019314185.1 Deltaproteobacteria bacterium
AAGATTTGACTTTTTCCCACTTCCATTCTTCTCCAGACAGGATGATTAACGGAGAAGGCTCTTGTTCAGCATCTTCAAAAAAAATTAGACTCTTTAAGACATGATAATAATTGATGCCGGTGTCTCTGAAACGTCTTTTGAAAAGTTCACATACTTCTGCCACGGAAAATTTTATTTTCAGCACAGCATAAAGATCAATGAAATCTTTTTTTGATCCTCTTTGAGATATGGTTTTGATTTTTTCGGCTACAATATCTCTATAATCAGCAACTTTTATTCCGTGCCATGATACCGTGGGATAAATCAGAGGAATTCCGTAATAAAGAAATGAGACTCGTATTCCCTTTATTTCACAGTGCACAGACCCTTTAGACGTGAAAAAAACTTTATCAGCAGAAATTAGTGAAAGAATGGCATCAGTATTAAACAGACTATCAGAGAAAAAATCGAGATCATTAGATTTTCTGTGCCCTAATTGTAGTGCCAACCCGCTGCCCCCGGCCAGATAAAACATTTTCAAATGAGGGGCCAATGATTCAATTACAGGTATTGCTTCTGTTGATAATACTTCTTTAAACATGGAACCTCGCTGAAAGGAATATTAAATTTTACTGCCCAGTATTTTCCAGTCTTGGAAAACATCCCTCTTCTGGTTCGAATTGTTTCTATGATTTTTTCATCGGGATATAATTCTCTAATTTTCCGTACATCCTCAATATCGCCATAGTCCAGAACCCTGGCAATTACATAAGCAGCATGTTTATCTATATCTATTTCATCTGCATCCCAGAAAAAAGATGGACGAAAAATCGATTTAACGTTAACTTTTTGCATATATAATTTTTACCTTTAAACTGGTCCCACAGCAAGTTGCTTAGTTCTGTGTAATCTGCACAATCTGCGGATCAAATAGTCCTTTCACATAAATTTCTATAGCAGCAATCAGGGCAACGCTGCTTGTAGCTTGTCGGCTTTGGGTAAATACCTTTTTGAACAACATCGGTAAGATCGCTGATTATAATGTCCAATTCCCGATACATCCTCTCCATAATGGGAACTTCGATCAGCTTATTCCTGCTTCGTGTATATACAATAAAACCACGGTTTACAGTTGTATTATAATTGTCTTGTATCAACTGTCCATAGAACGTCAACTGATATTTGTGATTCTTGAAAGTACGATCTTTGTACTCCGCATATTTATAATCAAGAGGGGCTGCTGTCCCGTCATCCAGGAAAAGAATTTCATCGACAATTCCCCTGATACCTGATGTAGATGAAAGATAGACCGAAGATTTCCGGTCAATACATCCCAGCTTCTTCCTCAAGTAAGCCGGATTTATCCTCTGCTTGTCATCGTGAACATCTCGACCTTTCTGGACCTTAAACCGTTTTTCCTGATGCTGCGGAATATCCAGATAGTTTTCAAAATAAATAAATCTTGGACAATAAAGATATTCCAGTATATCCGATGCTGTTATGGAAAAATCATCAAAAGCACATCCTCGTCAAAACCATCTACCTCATCCTTGTCCCAAAAAATGGCCAAATCAATATCGCTATATTTATGATAGGTGTCTTTGACATAAGAGCCATATAGATATAGACGCCAGACAGGTATGTTATGCTCTTTCATCACATTTACATACTTTTTTATAAGAGAATAAATTAACTTTTTATCTTTTTTAGAAGCCATTGCCATTTGTTACTTTTTTGGATTAACACCTTTGTTTTAGGCTACTTCAGGAACTCACTATATTGACAACACGCCACAACTTTCTGTATGTTCCTGTTCCAGAAGGCCTAAAGACTTATCATACTTACACTTTACAACCAAGTATGGGAATTTTTTAAGCCTGCCGCCGGTTTCAAACACACCTTCTGATTTTTCTATAACTCCTTTGCCACAAAGTTTGAAAAACATCCCCTGGTGAATTGTGACAATCAGCTTCTCCGCTTCAATAAAATCGAGTTGATGTATTAGTTCCTCATATTTTTCCTGAAATTGTTCAGGCACAACAGAAACGCCGGTAAATCTTTTGTAAAACTCTTTTTCTTCCTCTTTGTGCCGCATAAACGGCCTTAATCTGGAAAGGCTTTTCAAAAAACCTGTTTTGGTTTTGTAATATTTATCTTTTTCAGGAAAGTCCGGATATACAGTGTCAAGCATTTGTTGAAGTTTGCTTTCTTTTATAACTGATGTATCACGAAGTACATTTATGGTATTGTTCACAATTTCTTTCGGATAAATATAATGATCGTTTTCTCCTCCTTTACTGCATACATAAACCGGACAAATTCCTTTTTCCCGTCGTCGATTAATTCGTCCAAACCTCTGGATTAAAGCATCCAAAGGAGCAGGTTCAGTAAACATTATATCAAAATCAATATTTAAACTTACTTCTATGGCCTGAGTGCCGACAAGCAGGCTAATATTTTTTTCTTTGTCAAAGAGAGTTTTTTCTTTTTTCAGACGATCATTGGCAGTGAAACGTGAATGTAGCAATACGGATTTTTTATCATCTATATCATTAAGAAGCTTTTTAAAGATTTCCTGTGCATTTAATACAGTATTGCACACTACAATTATGCGCATACCTTCACGAGCTGCCTTTAGAATCGCCGGAATTTGATCAAAAATATTTCCTTCACAAATACTCACCCTGTGTCTGACAAAATGATCCAAAAGACCGTCATCTGCTTTTATAATTTGTAAGGAACCTATTGCGACAGACAACTCTTTAAGCATAAAAGACGGCAGAGTGGCTGTCATAATCATTGTTCTGATATTCAAATGTCTTGTCATCCAGTTAAGGGATGCTGTAATCTGAGCAAATGTCTGCGTGTCGTATGCATGTATTTCATCGAAGATCAGCATTGCTCCTGCGAGTTCGGCAAACCCCTTTTCAAAGCCCTTTACTCCATAACAGTATTTCAATATCTGAAATGGTGTAACCACCTTAATGGGATGAATCATCTGGCGGTGCATATCTTTTAGTTTTACAATTGATGATTTTTTTTCAAGTGGATTTTCGTCAGAATTTTCAAAATATTCTGCAAGATATTGCGACAGCTTTCCATGCAGTATTCCAATATAACGAGTATTCCCCGGTTTTGTTCCATTTTTTTCAAAGTTATCAATAAGTCGCCTGTGCATGGCATTAATCGAAGCTGTATATGGCAAAACATAAAAAATGCGTCCCTGCCTGCCGCTTTGAAACTGTTTTTTCAACCATAATAAAGCTGCCTCGGTTTTTCCTGATCCTGTTGGCGCTGACAAAAGTAGATTCCCTTCGACACAAGAAGATTTGCTTTGATGTTTATATAATTTTTCAGAAAAACTATCTAAAAAATTAAAATTACTTTCTTTAAGTCTGGGAATTTCACTGATTTCAGCAGAACCCATATGATCGCATAATTTGACACAACCTGACATAAGCATCTGCTGCCAATATTTTGTACCCTCTGAATTGGAATTTTCCTTTAAGTAAGGCCAAACAAATTCTTTTATAGGGTTTTTAACAGATGAAAAAACAATATTATCAAACTCAAACTTGCGTTTACCACAGGCATATTTGTTATAAAATTTTTGCAATCTGTTTTTTAATCCTTTCAGGTAGGTTGCATCCAATTTATTGTCTAAGTTTTTTTTAAAATCCAATGGATTTATATCTGATGCTGAGTTTAAGCTATAACTTTTAATATCATCATCAGAATACACGTAGTCTAACAGAGTCTCAAAATCCTTATGATGTCCGATAATAGCTTGCGCTATCAATTCTTTGTATCCAGCAGGAAATTTAAGCATTCCCACAAAGGGAACGCTGAATATTTCATGACGATTGTGGCTCCACTGATTATTTTTCTTTTTTAGAACTTTCTGAAATTCAAAGTGAGCCTTTCCCCAGTCGTGCATATAAACAGCGCAAAAAAGAAGATCAAAAAAATCTTCCTGTTTTACAAGATGCGGAATCATAGGCAGTGCCTTCACAACCTGCCGATAAACCGTTAAGCAGTCTTCAAGGTGCTTAATCAAGCTTTTGCCATCCGATTTAGCCCAGACACTTTCCGCTGTAAAATCACTCATCATGAATTGCTTTTATAAAAGTAGCTTTGTGTAATCATGCCAATATATCTCATGGTCAAGTTGCGGGTCATGGAATCCTTCTTTATGAACGGGTTCCTGCTGCTCATAATCGTATTCCAATAAGAAAAACGGACGGGCACCCAAGCCTCTTCTTGGTATCTCATTCGTAAAGCTAATCGGCAATGCCTGTATGGGAGCGCTAAGAGCAACGCTTTCCATGGGAACCGATGTGCCTTTTAGTTTTGTAAGTTTCATGCGTGGCTCAAGATCAATTTCATCAACGGAAATCACTGAGGCAAGATCATTTGACCGGCCAAGTAGTAATTGGAATCTGGGATTGCAAAAAAAATCCGCTATTTTTACATCGCTTAAATATAACCACAAGGAATTATCAAAAAGTATCTGCCGCCTGATAACGTTCGGCTTTGTCAACAGTCGATTACCTTTGCTCGAAAACTGGTAAATTGTTTCAAGATCAATAGCTTGAGTTGCAAAATCAAAGAGATAACCCACAGGTACATCGCGAGCGCAAATATAGTCTCCGGCGGCAGCGGAAATAAGGCCATAGATGGTTGAAAGTGGGGGCACGAACAAAGATGGCTGATAACCGCTGATAAGATTTGGATAACGGAAACTTGCGGTCCAGCTTGTTATATGAACTCTGTATGCTTTCATAATTGAATACCTTTATTATGGTATTTGTATTTTCACTTCAGTTACATAATTTTTTATGGCTTCATTAACAGACCCATAAAAAATTTTATCATCAGAGCCATAACCTGCTAATCCTTCTTCGAGTTCATCCATAAAGCCCTTGCGCCTTCCGATATATACTTTTCCAATGATTCTTTCTTTATAATCATCGACAACCTGCTTTAACGCTTCTATCGAAAAGAGAGGCTTTCCCAAATCATCCTTTGCAAGATGAGAAAAAAGATGATTGCCGCTGTTTAAGGTCGCCAGTACAATAAGCTTAGGCGTCACATCTCCCATATTGGTGGTCTGCATGGCGCCTCCATTTAAGATTTCCAGTGCAAGCAGTGTATCTTCAATCCGTTTCTCCCGTGTTTCCTTTTGCATTCTATACAGTTTTAAAGGGTTGCCATTTTTATCCTTTGCAAAAGGATCATCAATTTTTTCCGCCTTTTTTTCCAAGGCAAGCTTTTTTAATTTCTCATTAAGGTTTTTAAATCCTGTTCGTTCCTGAATTGAAAAGGTGCCTGCTTGATCCAGGGAAATAGAAAACATCCCTTTCATAGTTGCGCAATACTCGTCTTTGCCATATGGAACTGCATCACCTTCCTGCCTGGTCATGGATGACCAGTTCTGAACAATATTGGTGGGTGAAACACTAATCAATGCAGAATTTTTAAGTGGTGACACACGGGTTAAAGTGACATTTATGTTTTTTGTTTTGCCTTTTGCATCCGTGATTTCTTCTTTTGCGGCCCGCATATATCCAAACATATCATCATCAGGGTATAAGATTGGATTTGCCTCAGTAAAGGCAATTTTAGTTTCTCTTGTTACAGGCGACATTTCCCATTCAAAGTTTTTTTTCAGCGTTTCCCGCCACCAGTAACGCCATGCCTGGCCAGAAACGTATGCAAAATTCTTACCCCCTTTGAAGATCTTCTTTGTAGCCACAGCATTTTCTAAGGTAGTGCTTTTGTCTTTGCCCGCATTGTTTAAAGCAACTACATCGACATCAATCAATATAAATCCGTGAATGGTATTAGGCATTTTTTTATCCTCCTCGTTATGAATTAAAATCATCAATGGAACGATCACCGGTTTTTTCAACATCCGCTATGGCTTCGTCTGGAATTTTATCAGGTTCTATACGCAATTTATGCAGTTTTTCATAAAGGGATATAAGCAGAAAGTCCCTTACCTCATACCAACTTTGTCCATCAGGAAAAAGATATTCCACATAGTCCTTGAAACGGACAAACGGTTCCGGTTCACCATTTTTATAATGTTCCTTTACCATCCTGATAATAGCGTTTTGTAATTGATGGCCATATCTTGCCCCTTCAATAGGGGTGATAAACTTCTTATAGTCTTTTGCATTTTCTGATAATTTGATAATTTTGTCTGAAATCTTTTGTATTAAATCAATCTGTTCTTGCTTCACTTTTCTCACCTCCATTAAATATGCTATTGCAATATAAACAGGAAATTCCATTTGTTTATGCATCTTGCGTAGATGCCCCAAAATAGACTTTCCCGAAAGTAGAAGATAATGGATTGTATTCTTGTTGGTACCAGCATAGTTATCTATGTCCAATGAAATAGAGCTCTTTTTTTTAACTTCAACCCATTCATTTTTATCTTCATCAAAATTAACGGTTTTTCTAAACTGATAATGCCTTTTAATAAAATATGACCAGTGCGGCTTTAGATCCGGTTTTAAAACACGTTTTAAAAATGAAAAAACCGGATTCGGCAGATCATGAATTTCAATGTTTGGTTTGCTGCCGAAATTTGTAAAATAAAATAACCTTACCTGCAAAGGAGGATAATCATAAAGCTCAAAGCGTGTAATCAGGCTGGAGGCAAAGTAGAATAAAGCATTTTGAGGATTTGTATATTTTGATTTTAAAATGCCTGCAGAAGCACCACGAGAGAATTTATCCAGATTGTTCAATATGACATCTTTTTGCCAAAGTTTCTTTTCATATTCGTTTTGAAGCTGAAGAAACATAAGATTGCCGGCACTTTGCAGGATTCCCAAAGGAAGAAAATAAAGTTTGATAAGGCAATCTTTACAAATAAGCAGACTCGGTTCCTGAAAGTGATGAAAATTTGTGAGTTCTCCTGAACCTACCAAAGGATAATTTTTTCGTTCTGCGTCATAAAGAAGCTGATTTGAAGCACATATCCTGCAAAATCCTTTTGAAGTTGCACCTTTTCCTTTCAAGGCTCCTAAATAGTATTCCAGTGTTCCTTTACGCTGGAGATCGGGTTTATTGCTTAAACTAATATGGGTTACTTTAGAGTGCAGGAAAACAGAATGTAGTTTCCCCTTCCAATTATCAACATAGATATCTGTGGCAATACGTATCTTGTCCTCTATGGTTTTTTCAGGCAGGGTTTCCATTACCAGGCCGCCCATGTCTACAAAAGGATCTCCGGTTAATGATAATTTTGACATTTTATCCAACCTTTCTGATTATACCAAAGCCGCGAGATACTGATTTGCCCAAGCCGATTTTGTCCGGCAGCAATACATTTGTAGAAAAAATTAGATCAAATCCCGCAATTTTGTTGTTTTTAAAATTAAAAAACCTTCTGTTCGGTATGTAATTCACCGAAAGCATTATTTGGGCATCTACTATCCAATTGATTCCTTTGGCAAAAGAGAGGATGTTTCCTATCAATATCTTTTCAAGGAATTCTTTTCGTTCTGAATCTGCTGTTAAAAGTGTATATTTTTTAAAGTTTTGCTCATTAAGTCCAAACCAGTTGTTGATTCTGTACTTAGCAGCACTTGAGGTTAATCCGCACTCAAAATAATCAAAAGACAGATGTTTGATGCCAGCATGTACTGCTTTATTATTTATGTTAAAATTCCATTCTGTATTTTCAAACAACTTTAATGATTCATCATAACCGCTATTAATGGAAATGATTGCCGGATTCTTACCAACAAGTTTATATTGGATTAATGGATAAGCATACCGAAATTTATTTCCAGAATGGTTATGAAAGAGAATGCTTTCTCGGCCTACTTTGTTGATAATAGCGCCGCGAAAGGCCGGAATTTCTCTGCGAGCCATTTCAAAATCAAAGATTACAGTAAAGAGTCTTATTTTCATAATTTTAAGATTTGCTGCGGAGTAAGCTAACTATTTGTTATAATAATTGTAAATTGATAATTGCCAGAATCAATTTATATGAAATTCCATACGGTACCATATGCATATGTATCTATATGCAATTTGGTATAAATGAGCCACATTCTTTGACAAACCAAGTGTTATTATAATGTGTGGTTGTACCGCTGGCCACTGGAGCCGGAACCGCCCTGTTTTTACAAAATTTTGCTGACCGCTTTTAATTTTTTCATGTCTTTGTCAAATGAAACAACGACCTTTTCAGGAGAAGAATGGGCGGCAAGAATACAATCTACGATATCAATATTGGTGCTGTTGTATTTTAGAAGCGCTTCGAGGATTTCTGATCTATCGGGATGAAATTTCATTCTTGGGAATATGATAATATTTTTCCATAACATAGATGCATTCAACAATAACCACATCAGGTATTTCGGCCTTTTTTGTCCCTTCAGATATGTCTCCCATGAATGACTCTGCTTTGGGGCTGAATTTGGGATGATTCCCTAATAAATACCTGAGAATAACGTTTGTATCAATCAGATAAATCTTTTTTGTTAAATTCATATTAATTTTCCATAAATAAATATAATGTTTTTTATCCTTGTTTTAATGGATGTGATAAAAGATTTATTTTAACAAACTACATTGTTTCAATCCTTATTATGATGGACTTTTAACAAACTACATTCAAAGTTTTTATATGTCAAGCACTTTTTTCTTTACAATAAATTCCCAAAGTTCACTTTCATAAAAGTCAGCCAGATAAACCTTCTCCTGCTGTTTCATTAGCGATTTCACCTTGTATTTTTTGTCTTATTTTTTTTAACGAAACATATCCCTTTGCATATTTTTTCAGACTCCCTGCTAATTGTTCCGATTGCACTCTGGGAACGCCTTTTAGCTTGACCTCGTTGTCTTCAACAAGAAACAAAACTGCGCCATCTTTTTCGATTTTTAATTTTTTCCTGATTGGTTTAGGGATCGTTATTTGACCCTTCTTTGATACTTTTGCATACATTTTATATTTGTCCTTCAAATTAATATATTCTTACTTTAGCAAATAATCCATCCTGCAACATAATACAAGTATTAATGTT
>JAFCZU010000625.1 GCA_019314185.1 Deltaproteobacteria bacterium
CATTGAATTTTGAATAATCAGGAAAAAGATTTTCTTCAGACACAACCAAACCAAATCGTTCATCATAAAGCCGTTCATATGGCAGCGTTAAATAAAAGAACGCTTTCTCATGTATAGAACCAAGTGCGCCTTCGTTATTCAGCGTCTGAAACTCCTGAGAATATATTTGAACAATAAAAGGTTGAAGTGATCTGAAGTCATCCCGCGATGGTTTGAATTTAGCACGGACGACATCCAGCTTGTCGTATGCGTCTTTGTAAGGAACAACGACAGGATATGTAGCGCTGTCAATCATACGAAAACGCTTTGCGACTTCAGGGAAATCCAGACTTGCACGTGCATTTTGAACCCCTGCCCCATCCAGTTGAATACCAGAATAAAACAGGCGAAAGTATGTATCATAAATTGCAGGGGACGTTAAATCCAGAGAACCATCATCGCTCCGCAAAACACCGTCAGATTCACTGGAATTAAGTAAACTTTTCGTAATACCCTTTCCCAAGCGCAAAACTCCCGCCGGAGGTTCTGTTGGTGTGCAAAAGACAATTAGACGACCTCCATTAACATCTTTGCCTTCACGGTTACAACGCCCTGCCGTCTGTGAAATACTATCCAGACCGGCTAATGCCCTGAAAACGACAGGGAAATCAATATCTACCCCCGCCTCGATTAATTGCGTACTTACTACCCGAACGGTCGATGATTCATTTTTCAACAACTCCTCTTTTACTTTATTAAGAGTATCTTTCCGGTGAGAAGGACACATTGATGCCGAAAGATGATAAGTATTCTCAGGTAGCAAACCGGCAAGCACTCGGACATCTTTACGTTTATGCGTGACCACTAAAACACGTTGCATATTTTCTTTTAGAATACGTTCCGAAATATCTGAATATTCTATTACGCTGTCTATGTCCCATTCAATGTTCACACGAGCTAAATTTCGCGACAGCTTCATTGCGTCCGGAATAATTTCTCTCACCGCATCCAATCCGCACATAAATGATTTGCGCTTTTTTAAGGCTGGCTGAGTTGCTGTAGAAAGAACGAATGAACAACCGTAATGTTCTCGTAATTCCTGTATTGCATCCAATATCGGATACAACAACCCCGGAGGCAGTGATTGCACTTCGTCTAAAATAATGACACTTCTGGAAATGTTATGAAGTTTCCGAAGTCTGGAATTTTTGTTTGCGTACAACGATTCTAAAAATTGAACATTCGTTGTGACAATGATAGGCGCATCCCAATTTTCTGATGCTAACCGATTTCTTTCTGTATCTTTTCCAGGATCAATATTTGAGTGATGCTCAATTACGTTTTCGCGTCCAAAAACTTCTGCGTAAACGGATGCATTTTGTTCGATAATGCTTGTATACGGGATCACAACAATCACACGTTTCATTTTATTTTCTACAGCATGATTTAAAGCAAAGGACATCCCGGAAAGTGTTTTCCCGCCACCCGTTGGAACCGTTAATGAAAAATATCCTGTTTTGGTTATCGCGGATTCTCGACAGGCATTCAGCACATTTTTTCTTTGGACATTGATCTGTGTCCAATTATTTTTTTTCGCGTCACAAACTTTTTTATCAATATATTCATCCAGATGATCTCTAAGTTCATCAATTGAAGGAAAATCCGGTCTTTTCGGTGCATCTGAATCCCGTTTTTCAGCATCAAGCCAATCAGCATCAACCAGACAGGAATGAAGCATTCGTATCCAAAATTCCAAGCTTCTTTTCCACTTATTCTTTTTCTTTTCTTCAGCGGTACGCTCTGGAGGAATCAACCACTCGGGCCACTCAGGAAGTTTTCTATCCAACAAATCATTCGGCGCATTTTTGATAGCATCGCGTACCAATTGTGCCGCATTAACTAATCGTCTTCTGAGAGCTTCGCTATTTTGCAATCCGGTATGGTGACAAGTAATTGTAAGCTGTAAGACCAATTTACGAAGAGGGTCATCAAATTGATCTGTTGCGTACCGTCCTCCCACAACGGCATGCTCAATACGCTGTTCATCTTCAAGCATATATCTCTGGAACGGAACTTTCCCAAGTCATGCCAATCACCTAATAAGGCACCCCACGCTTCACACCCAAATTCTTTGGAAAATAAAGATGCATTATTCCTAACCCCCAAACCCCGCAGTTAGCGCAATTTGTGATGGCAACTTCTTAGAAATATTGTAAAAGCATAAGGAAACCGATTTTAAGCACAAACTCTTAAACAAAAGGAGGTTTCC
>JAFCZU010000162.1 GCA_019314185.1 Deltaproteobacteria bacterium
TGCAGACCTTTGAGCTTTAAATACTTACAATGTTTTGTATAATACTTGCTGAATTGCGGATCTTCTGGTAATCTAATGTCCATTGCAACCTCCTGATTTTGGGTTAATAATAATAATTTTACAATTGATCTTTTATCACTCATAATTACAGAGGTTGCAATATTTTCGTTTATGGAATCGGCTGCTTGCTTGCCGCGTAGCGGCTTCGTCCAACAAGGCCATCAACTATCGCAGACTTTGTGTGTTGGACATCGTTACGCTGGGCCGGTTATAACAACGTATGTCGAGTTTATAATTGAGGCTTTATTTTGAAAAACAGAAAACCGGAACTAAACCGCGAAGAGAATCATCTCGTCAAAGCGACACTGCTTGTGAAGGACACTGAAATCAATGGTGTACCATGTAAGATATATTTGCCTGAAAGAACACACGAGAAACCTTATGTGGTTTTTAAACCATCGCAAGAAGATGCCCACAAAATAATGGGTTCTCATAAGGGAACATTAAAAGCCACCATTTACGGCTTTGATAAAGAAATTCAAACCACAATCGAAGCCCCTGAAGTCTATTTCTCGGGAGGTTCCACAAAACACTGGGGCGATGACATCTCTGAAACTACCATCCCAGGTGAGCCACAAGACCTGCATGTTATCCATCATCTTAAAAATCATGAATGCCAGGGAAGAACACATATTGTATTCTGGATCAGCCCGAATAAATTTCTCACACCATCTATGATTTGCTCTAATTCGTATACTGGTGAAATTAAATACGAACGGGTAAGAAATTTGGAATTCGGAATAAAGGATGGCATCCAAATTGTATTTGAAAAGCATTTCAGTTCTAAAACTGGCCAAAATGGCGACTTGATACAGTGGTCCTTCTTGGTCGCATGTGCAGATCTGAAAGTTTCCGCTGATGATGTTGAAACACTGAAAACTAATATGTTACCTGATATTGATGATTTTCTGCTTATCGCGTCATTTGCAGCGAGGGAACGTACAGGTTGTTTGGGATGGACTGCCACCGACAAGAATTCAGATTCTACCTTTTACCGGGGGAAATATACGTTTCCTAAAGGCAATGATGATAGTAGCATGGATTATGGAGTGATAGATATCCAGCATTTTGAGAGATTTATGCAGACGTGCTACTCTGCTTTTTTAAGGTTTGAAAACAGTTTGGCAATTCGCAATGCCCTCTACTCATCTGTCCCATCCACCCCACAGACGTTAGAAACTTCTTTCTTGCGCACTTTTTCTGGCTTGGAAACACTTGTCCTGGATTTCAGAAGGAGGGAAAATCTCGAATTCACCCTGCCAGAAGACGAATGGCCAGCTTTGAGGAAGTATCTTCAGAAATGCATAAAGGAATCTACTAAACCAAAGCTTGAACGTAAACAAAGAACATCAATTTATTGCAAGCTTGGCGAACTGAATCGCGTATCGCTCGGTGAAGCTTTTGATGTGTTTTGTCAGAAATATGCAATTGACCTTAAAGATTTATGGCCAGTTTTCGGCAACAAAGAAATTGTAGGACTTTCTGATATAAGAAACAGGCTTATTCACGGAGATCCGTTCCCTGATGATTTATTTGGGACCCTTGTTGTGGCAAAAGAACATCTGAAATATACTCTGGAAAGGGTCATTGCAAGGGTTCTGGGTTGGGATATCGGAAAAACAAAGGTTAGTCCGGCTTATTTGAGGAACCATTTTACTGTGATGAAAGATTTGCCTTCTGAACAGACACGGCTCTCTGAATATATACACAACTAAGAATGGGCAAAGAGATCCTTTTTTGTGGAAATAAGTGAATATTAGATTTTTTTCGATTGATTTTGGACTAACCTTCCGCTATTATTGAGAAATAAGAAATCCCAAATTAATAAGCCTGAACTCCATTGCTTGAATGCTTACATCAAAAGTATTAGCAAGTTTTTGTATTAGTTTCTCTTTCCCTGGGGTAATATTTTGTTTTGATATTTCTCGATATATTTCTTTCTGGATGAAATCTTTTGGCATTAGCAACTCAGCGGCAAATGCATTAGCAGCTATTTCATTTTTATCTATAGCCATACTCGAGGTGGCATTTCTAAAGTCAACCCTTACAACTTTATCAATAAAAAGTTTCTTTTTATGAAGAAATAGGTGCCCAATTTCATGCGCAATCGAAAAGCGTTGGCGGGTATTTGGGTGGGCGGAATTTATGCCTATTATAATGATATTTCCATTCCGAAACAACATACCAGAAATATCATCTTTACCTTCAAAAGGCTCAAAAGTGAGCTTTGCCCCCATTTTTTTTGCAACCAGTTCTACTGGCACCGGTGGTTCACTAATGTTTAGGTTTTCAAGAATTGTTCTTGCCTTTTTTTCAATTGCGTTCATCATTAACCTCCATTTTCATCCCCGAGGATATGACACGTTCTGCCCAGCCCACGCCTTCCTCTTCCATTATTGATTTCTTTAGGATGTTCCTGTCAATTAAATCCTGTTCGGGGGAGTTTTTGGTTTCGGGGAGCAACCCAACCGGTTGCACCCCAACAGCTGAAGCTAATTGAAGTAACATGTGCAAGGGTATACCTTGTCTGCCTTTTTCAATATTTGTTATTGAAGTTCGGCTAAGGCCAACCCTATCCGCAAGGTCTACCTGGGTCAATCCTGACTTTTTTCTCGCATCCCGAAGCTTTAGTCCAAATATTTTGTATATTAATTTTTTTTGCATATCAAGAATATAATCATTCCCATGGGCTGATGTCAATAAAATAAACAGTTTGTTAAACAAACACCATAAGAAAATATTTGTTAGTGGTATTGACATTTGATTTTTTGAGATTATAATTGAAATAGTTAAGTTTTAAAAATCCATTAATTCCAATTTGAGGTGAAAAATGAAAAACAAATCCACACACGTTGTACCTAAGTCATCTGGAGGATGGGACATTAAACAAAATGGTGCGCAAAGGTCTTCTGGCCACTTTGACAGAAAACAAGACGCTATTGATCGGGCGCGGGAGCTCAGCCGTAATCAGAACACAGAGTTTGTTATTCATAATAAGGATGGGAAAATATCCCAGAAAGATAGTCACGGGAATGATCCTTTCCCGCCAAGGGATAAGCGGTAAAAACTGTTAACGTATCGAATTAAAATAATAAGGAGAAAGGATTATGCAAAATGAAAAGCCTTCAAAAGACCAGCCGTTTAAAATTATGATCGATCAAAAGCCTTTCGACTGGTCGGATCAGTTTATCACTGGAACTCAGATCAAACAATTGGCAAGTGTTGACATGAGCTATGGTGTATGGCTCAAAGTTCATGGTCCTGGCGAGGATCTGCCTATTGGCGACCAAGAGCAGGTCGATCTGAGTGAACCTGGAAGAGAGCAGTTTTTCACAGCTCCTACCCAGACAACAGAGGGATAAAATGTCTTTTTTACCTGAATTTGACCAAAATTATCTGCAGGAAAAGGGGTTCAACTTCAAAGAGGCCTCGAATAACGGTAATAAAGGTATCATCATATCCGGTTTCGTCCTCCCTGAAGGGAAATATGACCAGGACAAGGTGGATCTATTAATTCTTCTTCCCCAAGGTTATCCTGATATTTCACCTGATATGTTCTATCTATTCCCGGCAGTAGTTTTGATGCCTGGCAAGCAGACTGCGAAGGCCGCAAATGTCAAATTCAATTTCGAAAATATAGAATGGCAACGATGGTCTCGACATTCTCCTGGCCCAACTTGGCGACCAGGAATAGACGGGCTCCATACATATTTAAAAAAAGTTGAAACTGCCTTGCAGGTGGCTGAGCCATAATGAGATATACATTTACTTTACAACAGCAGCATTATCAAGAGTTGCAAGAAACCCTGATCCGGGATGATGGACTGGAGCGTATTGCATTTATCCTATGCGGACGCTCCTATATAGCGTCCGACCCATGGGATTCTCTGCCTGAAGAGCGATTCTTGTCAAGGAAAGTAAAAGTTTTGCCAGAGGATAAGATTTTGGACTCCAGTCCTGTGCATGTCACTTGGGAAACTGATTTTTTCGTTAAGCTTCTTAAAGAGGTTAAGGAACAGAACCTTGCAATAACAGTTGTGCATAACCATCCAAATGGTCATCCCGAATTGTCTGAGATAGACAAGGTCAACGAAAAGAAACTATTTAGGGTATTGCATAATAGGAATGGAATTGAACGTCCTCATGCAACCTTAGTTATTACGCCTGATGGTGGAATTTCTGGGCACTCATGGGACACAGAATTGAGTCTTCATCCGCTTGATTTGATAAGAGTTTTTGGAAATAAATTTAAAATCTTTTATCCAAGTAAAGGTCATGGTGATTTGGCAAAGGCTTTTCATAGGCAAGAACTCGCCTTTGGAAAAGCATTAAATCATGACCTTTCAAAAATGAGAATTGCTGTTGTTGGGTGTGGAGGAACAGGTTCGGCAACTGCAACTTTCTTAGCGAGATTGGGAGTGGGGAAAATTCTCCTTATTGATGAAGATTATGTGGATGAAACGAATCTGAATCGCTTGCATTGTGCTTCAATGTCTGATGCTAAGGCCAAACGACCTAAAGTTGTTGTATTAGGATCAGCAATAACAAATATGGGGTTAGGAACTGAAATTAGGACTATTAGCAAATGGGTCGAGTCAGTTAACAACACCGATTCATTAAAATCTTGTGATATGGTGTTTGGATGTACAGATGATCATCAAGGAAGATTATTATTGAATCGTCTTGCCTATTTTTATCTATTACCAGTCATTGATATGGGTTTGCTCATTAAGGTTTCAGGGGCAGAACCGCTGGAAATTAACGTTTTGAATGGAAGGGTTACGGTTCTCTTTCCAGGGAATGTATGCCTATTATGCCGAAATGTAATCAATCCAGAAATTGCACGTTCCGAAGGCTTGCAGCGTCATGACCCTGAAGGTTATAGAGAGTTAAAAAAGGAAGCGTATGTCATTGGAGAAGGTGACAAAAGTCCTGCTGTTATGACTTTTACAACTGAAGTGGCAATAATGGCTGTAAATGAATTTATTCACCGTATCCAAGGGTTTCGTGGGCCAAAGGGCTCAGCTTCAGAGAGACTCCGTCTATTTATACACTGCGAGGATAGAAAGACTGGTGGTAAAATTCGTAAAGGCTGTGACCTGTGCGACAAACAAAATTTCTGGGGCCGTGGTGATATGCAGCCCTTTTTAAATCGGATTTAGGATGAATGTATTCAAAAAATTTCTTTTAACCATATTCATAAAGCTTGGATTTTACGACTCACCAGATTTTTTATCACAAATTATATCGGACCATCCATCCAGAGACAAACTTCCTAAAAATCAGGTGCTTGTTGTTGGAGGTCCTGGTTTCAAAAAATGGGCGTATCTAAAATGCCCTTGCGGTTGTGGAGATTTTATTATGTTGAGCCTGTCAAAGAAAACAAGGCCGAATTGGTGTGTTTCATTAGATTTTTTTAATAGGCCAACCATTCACCCCTCAATACGCCAAACATCACGATGCATGAGCCATTTTTGGATAAAAAAGGGGAAAGTCATATGGTGTGATGACTCTGGAAATTTCCCCAAATTACAATAACGCCTATTCCCTTTGTCTTGTTCTAACCTTCTTTAGGTGCCCATACATCCTCCATCCCGGATAATCAGTCTTTTCTAACAACTAGCCTAATCCAAAGCGAGCAAAAGAATCCCCCCTGTTTTGCTGATTCACTAAACCACTCGGTAGTCTTTACATAATCTTGGGGAACGCCTACGCCCGAGATGTGAGCTATCCCCAACGAAAATTGAGACTCAGCATCTTCCTGATTTTCAGTCTTATTAAGCCTTCTTGCTTTTATCCCATCACCTCTTAGGAACCGTATTTAAGCGTCGTATATCAAAAGAGCCCCCCAGCTCTTCCACAAGCCTACGAACAAGACGTGTGTTGATAGAGCTTATACTTTCGAGAAAGCCTGCCCGGCTCATTATGTTATCTCATCCTCGTTGGACCCATTTGAGATATTCCCTGATCGCGTATAGGTAATTATTGTTGCCTTACATTTTCGCTTCGTCTGATCCATAAATCCCAATGTAAATTTGTCACCTGGTTTTTGGAAAATATCCAGTCCCCGGCCCAAAATAATCCTCCATCCAGTGTCTGTTTCGATCCATCGATCATGAAGATTGTTGTCGAAAACATAGTTAAACTCTATATGATCAGGGCTCAGTCCCTTTTTTAGTTCGTTAAGCTTCCCTCTCAGCTCAGTTTCCTGGTAAGTGTCACATGCCGTGACGAGATTGATCTTCAGCATTTCTTGCAGCGGGTCCAGAATCTCGCAAAAACTCATGAGATTGATTATTTGATACTGCAATCGAATGTAGGGGTCGCATATCTTGATCGATTTAGCACTCTTGACATAAGGAAGGAAAAGTTTTTCATATGAAATTCCTCTTTGTCCCTCGATAATGTCCAGTGTTGTTTTTTCGGGATTTCGATCAGGTGACAAGGGATCCACCTTTTCGGCTTTTTCTTCCGGGTCTGGACGTTCATCCGGATGGGAAAGTTGAAACTCATCTGGAATCTGACTCTTTATTGTAATCCATTTATATTCCTGGTCGATCTTGGACAACTCATCACGGATCTGTTGGCGCATTCGAACCGCTGGATTCACACAGTATGAAATGAACTCTTCTTCGCTCAGTTCAAGATCGGGGAAAAGCAGCTTCAGATATCCTTCGGCTATCCGAGCAATAGCTTTCTTATCGCGCATATCCTCAGATTGCGGCAGGTGCAAACTTTGTGAGATATAGTCGGCGTACCGCAGATCGACACGCAGCTCATGCAACACTTCGCTGAAAAAGTCTCCCTTGAATCCAAGCGTTTTTGAGGGAGTATTCATAGACACGCGCGGCATAAACCATCCTTCAATCAACCCGTGCATTCGATCTATGAAGGCCGATTCCTGAAGAGCGGCCGGCAGTTCCTTGAATATCCCGTCGCTTTCA
>JAFCZU010000626.1 GCA_019314185.1 Deltaproteobacteria bacterium
ACGAAAAGTTTGCCGATGATTTTTTTACGTCGAATAATTTGCAGCCGGAAAAGACAATTGCTCTGTTTGCCGGAGCACAGGTTGAAGTGCGAATATACCATCAGTATGGAACGGTGTTATCACAAATTTGTAAAGATAATGACTTCGCTGTTATCGCATTTGGTTCAGAGATAGAGTATGCCATTAATCAAGAAAGTCTTGATGCAATCGGGGTTCGTACAATAAATCTATGCGGAAAGACAACATTGCATCAAACAGCGGCTGTATTGAAGCGTTGCCGTTTGGTTGTTGGTGCAGAGACGGGAACAGCTCACATTGCATGTGCTGTCGGGACTCCGAATGTTATTCTCCTTGGCGGTGGCCATTTCGGACGATTTATGCCCTATTCGCCATCAACCTCTATAGTTTGTTTGCCCCTTGAGTGTTATGGCTGCAATTGGCATTGCAAGTATCAAACAGCTCATTGCATTAAAGACATTGCGCCGGAAGTGATTACAGACGCTGTACGTCAAACGCTTCAAAAATCTTCAGAAAGGCCCCGTGTATTTGTGCAGGGGAGTTCCTTGTGGAATCAGGGGGCAGGGCAGCCAAAGTGGAAAATGTTTGATGCGTTTTTAAAAATCGATTCTGTCAAAATTATTCCGATCGGTGAAATTCCGCCTGGTATTCACGAAAACCAGCAAGGCGAAGACCTTTTCAGCAAAGGTGATACCGACGGCGCATTAAATGCTTTTACAAAGGCCATTGAGATAAATCCGAATTTCGCAACCGCCCACAACAACCTTGGCGTATTGTACTGGCAGACCGGAGAGGTTCAAAAAGCCGTAGACCATTTTGCAAAGGCCTTGGAAATCGATCCGAATGATCGGGATGCGATCTTGAATTGCGGTGAACTTTTTAAGTCCTTAGGAAAAAATGAAGATGCAAAGAATATCTATTCCTCCTATTTACAGAAAAATCCCAATGATGAAGAAATAACCAAAGCACTGGCAGACTTGCAGGATATAAGAGTAATTGAGGTGAGCGATAAATGTCATGAATATCTTGTCTCCGCCATAGTCTCTACCTACAACTCCGAACGTTTTATCAGCGGTTGTCTCGAAGATCTGGAAGCGCAGACAATCGCTGACAGATTGGAGATCATCGTTGTCAACAGCGGTTCAGAGCAGAATGAAGAAGCGATTGTCAAAGAATTTCAAAAAAAGTATTTCAATATCAAATATATAAGAACCGATCAGCGTGAAACCGTCTACGCTGCCTGGAATCGAGGCGTAAAGGCGTCATCCGGAAAATACATTACCAATGCCAACACCGACGACCGCCGTCGCGCAGACGCCTGTGAACAAATGGTGAAGACGCTGGAGGACAGGCCCGATATTGCTTTGGTCTATGCAGATGTTATTACCACAGAAAACGAGAATGAAACATTTAACAAATGCACACCTGCTGGTAGTTATCGCTGGCTTGACTGGAACAGATGTCACCTGTTGGAAAAGGGATGTTTTATGGGACCCCAGCCTATGTGGAGACGCAATCTGCACGAGGAATACGGCTATTTTGATGATACGCTGGTTACGTCCGGAGATTATGAGTTCTGGCTGAGGGTCTCACAGACAAACAACTTTTTGCATATCCGCGATATGCTGGGGTTGTATCTCAAATCTCCAGACAGCATTGAGCACAGCAACCGCAAACGTCAGGCAACAGAAAATGAACGAATATTATCAATGTACAGGAAAGCGGCGGCAGAAGGCAGTATTATTCACCGGTTTTATTCAGATGATAAAATTGATTTGATACGAGTTCATAATCGAAAAGGTGAGGAGCTCTTCCAAGCGGGTAACATTGAAGGCGCTAAAGATATTTTTGAGCAAATACTTTTAAGAGACCCTCAGCTTGTCGAACCACTCAACAACCTCGGCGTAATTGCTTTTCAGCAGGGCAGGATAGATCAAGCAATTTCCTACTTTACTCGTGTCCTGGAAACCGATGAAAATTATTTTGAAGCGATAGAAAATCTTGGCAAATGCGGAGAGACTCAAAAG
>JAFCZU010000163.1 GCA_019314185.1 Deltaproteobacteria bacterium
TCTCAAATCATCATCGATCCAGGAATCGGTTTTGGCAAAACAGTTGAGCATAATTTTTTGCTGATTAAGCATCTGCATGAATTTAAAATCCTTAACGCTCCAATACTGGCAGGGCCTTCAAGAAAAGCATTCATACGAAACACCCTTAAAGACCTTTCCGGCTACAACGTTAAGCCGGATATGCCTATAACGGAAACAGGAACCCAGTCAGCAGTTGCGGCCGCGGCTTTACACGGCGCCAGCATCGTAAGAGTCCACGACGTTGCCAGCACACGCGCCACCTTAAAAATTATTGATGCAATTAAAAATGCATGAAACTAAATTTGATGATCTCGTAAAAAGCTATATTATGCCGGCAACCCAAAATAACTTGTCAATCATCTTAAAAGGTTATGATTTAGTTGTTTGAAAGATATTGCAAATTCGAGATACAACTATTTGAATATCGAACAAGAAATTTCGAATGATGAAGTGTGGAATCGCTACGCTCCAGGTGTCGTCTACGGCTATGCCCCGGTAAGCTATCTTTTTAAATATTAAAAATGATAGAATACCTTACTTCGACATTTATAATTCCTTGTTCGATATTCTGCGGTTCAAAACAAATCCGTAAGTTTGAATTCGTTTTAAAAAGTTAGAGTGTTACAAAAATCTAAACAATGTCTTGCCCTGAAAAGTTTTGGTCATTGAATATTGTAATTTGAGACACAAAAATCCAAGGCAAAGCCATCTATCTCTGACCTGGCCCAGATGGCCAGGTTTTTCAGGACAAAATAAACTCGTAGCCCATAACCAGTTAAATCATGCCATGCTTCTTGTCATAGACATAGGAAATACTAACACAGTAATCGGTCTTTATGATGGAGTCCGTCTGCATAAAAACTGGAGAATACGCACCGAAAGAAATACAACAGAAGATGAATTCAATATCATAATCTCCAGTCTGTTTACCGGAAGCAGTGTCAATCCAAAACAGATTGACAAAACAATTATTTCCTGTGTAGTACCGCCGCTGGTATCTATTATGAATTCATTCTGCCTTAAATACCTTGGGCATACTCCATATTGGATCGATGCCAAGTCTGCTGCTCAGATGCCTATACTTTACAATAATCCGGCAGAGGTTGGAGCAGACAGGATCGTTAACGCTGTTGCAGCATTTCACAAATATAAAACAAGCATGATTGTTGTTGATTTTGGCACAGCTACAACCTTTGATTCTATTTCAGAAAATGGAGAATATCTTGGCGGGGCAATCAGTCCCGGAATAATGATTTCTTCCGAAGCCCTGTTTATGAAAACATCTAAACTTCCCAGAGTAGAACTCATTGATCCTCCTGATAAAGTAATCGGAAAAGACACGGCAAACAGCATAAAAGCCGGTATTATTTATGGATATGCAGGACTTGTTGATGGGATAGTCAAGCGAATGGAAATCGAAATGGGCTCTGCCCCCAAAATAATTGCTACGGGAGGCCTTGCAAATCTCATGGCCGATATTTGCGAAACCATAGAGATTATTGACCCCACACTAACCCTTGAGGGACTTCGCATTATATACGAAGATATGGATCATCTCAAAGAGAGTTGTTAGGATAATAAGGATTCAATGGGCAAGCGCTCAAATAAAAACTTTTTCTGCTTCTATCGCTGAATAATAAATATCGAACAAGGAATTATGAATGTCGAAGTAAGGTATTCTATCATTTTTAATATTTAAAAAGATAGCTTGCCACACTTTATCATTCGAAATTCCTTGTTCGATATTAGATATTTAATGGTCTCTACTAAACGAATTCTTAGAAATAAAGCACTCGACCCCTTGAACCCTTGAATCCTCGGCCCCTTCCTTTCATACTTTGCCTGTTTTTACAAGAAGCTCCTTGAACACCTTGTAAAATGCTATATTGTCAATCAGACTGGCCTTTAAAATCTTTTCTATTTCATCAAGATTCTTCAGATTGATAACAATATTTACGCTCTTGTTAAAAGCCGTCATCTTGTCCATAGTACGAAACCTGCTTGTTAAAAGAACGACAAATATGTTTCGTCTTATGGACATGGAAAGACGATCCAAGTACATGAGTACATTATTCTCATCAAGATCCCTTGTGTCAAATGTCTCATTTAATACAATCAGATCAAAAACATGAAAACGCATCTGCTTGAGAGAATCCCTTGCTGTCTCAGGCTCAATAATATTATATCCCATATTTTTAAGAACAGATCTGATTTTTGCACTGATGACAGGATCAGTCTCGCACAGAAGAACCGTCTCCGAACCCTCTTCAACAAAATCAAAAGGCTTTTCCGAAGCATCGTATGTACCGGAGTTAATTTCGTCAATTATGGTTTTTTCTAAAACAGTTTCCGGCTCAGGAATCTCTTCCTTAGATAATGAAGATACAACCCTGCTTGTGTCTATCGTAATTTTATTCTTGCACTTAGGACAGGAAAGAGTAAAGATTTGTCCTTTAGGAATCTTTTCATCAGGTATTTTGAATTTACTCTGGCACTGTTCGCAAACAACATTCATAATTATCTCCCATTCCCAACATATCTGTTATCAGAAATTTACAAACTCATTTTTACTACGGAGCGAACAGGCAATTAAATTATAAAACTCACTTTTTTGATTTTGTAAATTTCTGATTATCTTAATTGAGCAAAGCTTAATTGAGATATCATCTTTTTTGCTTTCCGTAATCAAGGTCAACTTTCAATTCCTCAATATCTGTAGTAGCCTCTCCGCGCTTGCTCTTGAGCGAATCAATTCCGCGGCCCACTATACCTTTGCGAGAAGAATATGCCTTAGCTGTCTCCTCGGTAATAAGACCTTTTTCATACAATTCCACTATGTAATCATCAAAGGTTGTCATACCAAAAGCCTTGCCGGCCTGAATAATTTCATAAAAGGTTTTGCCCTCAGACTCTCCATGCAGAATCGTATCCTTGATCCTGAGATTAATTCCCATTATCTCAAAAGCCGCTACACGTCCTCCTCCTACCCTTGGGAGAAGCCTCTGACATACGATCCATCGCACTGTATCGGCAAGCCTGATCCGAATCTGGTTTTCCTCCTCTGTGTTGAACATGCCAAGAATACGGTTGATAGTCTGACCTGCGTCTACAGTGTGGAGTGTGCTTAAAACCAGATGTCCTGTTTCAGCCGCGCTAAGACCAATCTCTACGGTTTCCCTGTCACGCATCTCGCCTACAAGAATTACCTTGGGAGCCTGACGAAGGGCAGCTCTGAGCCCGCTGGCAAATGTGTTAAAATCGGTTCCCATCTCACGCTGATTGAAAGTAGCTTTCTTGTGAGGATGCTGATACTCAACCGGATCTTCGAGAGTTATTATATGAACAAATTTAGTTTCGTTAATCTCGTTAAGTACTGTTGCAAGAGAGGTCGTTTTTCCGCTACCGGTAGCTCCTGTTACAAGAACAATCCCGTTTTTTTCCAGAGCCATTTTTTTAAATGATTCAGGCAAGTTCATTCCCTGAAAAGTTGGAATCCTGGATTCAAGTTTTCTCAAAACAATGGAATAATTGCCTGATTGAGAAAAAACATTCACTCTAAAGCGCGCCTTTCCAGGAAGTTCGTAAGACAAGTCGCATGATCCTTCCTTTAAAAGAATCTCGGTAAGACGCCTGTCATGATTAATAAGGTTGAGGGCAAAAATTTCGGTCTGAAACGGCGTAAGTTTGCAACAATGCGGCGTAATATCAACCCCGACAAGCTGGCCGGAATTCTCCACCTGAAAAGCTTTACCAACGGTTATATTTAGATCGGAAATATTTTCACCAACGTCAAGCATCTTTGTCAATATATAATCAATTTCCTGTTTTCTCATGGCACAACATCCTTATCTAAGCTTCTGTAAAGTCCGCAGGCGGTGTCTTTAAAAAAGCTTTAAACTTTCCCTTGTCATTAGACTTGATATAGGCTTCATCAGCGTTTATCCACCCTTTTTTGTAAAGCTCCATTATAGCATCATCCAAAAGCTGCATGCCGTATTTTTTCCCTGTCTGAATCATCGAAGCTATCTGATGTGTTTTCCCCTCTCTAATCAGATTACGAACCGCTGGATTTGCTATCAATATCTCAAGAGCAGCACAACGCCCTTTCTTATCAATCCGTTTAAACAGCACCTGAGCTATAATAGCCCTTAGTCCATCAGAAAGTGTTGATCGGATCTGGGCCTGTTCACTCGCAGGAAAAACCTCAATAACACGGTCAACGGTTTTTGGAGCACTGGAAGTATGCAGTGTGCCAAAAACAAGGTGGCCGGTAGATGCTGCTTCAATGGCAAGAGATATGGTTTCAAGGTCTCTCATTTCACCTACGAGAATGATATCTGGATCTTCACGCAAAGCGCCGCGCAAAGCAGAGCTGAATGTTTTTGTATGAAGACCAACCTCCCTGTGATTGACAATGCAACTCTGGCTTTTGTGTACAAATTCAATAGGATCTTCGACGGTTATGATATGATCCTTACGGGTGCGATTTGCTTCATCTATTATTGCCGCAAGAGTAGTCGATTTGCCACTTCCGGTTGGCCCCGTCACCAGAACAAGGCCACGTGGCAAAGAGGCCAGCTTTGTAATAACAGAAGGAAGACCGAGTTGTTCAGCAGTCATTATTGTGGCTGGAATTTCTCTGAAAACCGCAGCAGCACCATATTTCTGCATAAAAAAATTCGCCCTGTATCTTGCAAGCCCAGCTATCTCATAACCAAAATCAACATCTCCTGTTTCTTCAAAAACCTTAACCTTGTCCTCAGGCGCAATTTCATAAAGCATAGCTTTAAGCTCGTCATTCTCCAGAACCTTGTATTTGATCCTTTCCATCTCGCCATTAATTCTCAAAGCAGGGGGCTGCCCTGAAACAAGATGTAGATCCGAAGCCCCCTGGTCATGCATCAATTTAAAGAAAGCATCTATTTTTGCCATTAGCCGCTCCTGTTATTTTAATAGTTCAGCCCAAAATCACTCACACCAAAATTGTAAAAAAGCCTGGTCCAAAAAACCAGGCTTTAGTTCACTTCAAACTCTTGCAGCATTTCTTCAGACAGAGCTGGAAGACTCTGACCTGACCCTGAAAATCAGGTTTTCAAGGTAAAGTAAAGAATCCGGGCCCAAAGAACCAAGTTTTTCAGGGCAAAATAAAATAATTCTTGTAACTGCTCAAGTTGTTTATTCAAGATTCACGGTTACCGGAAATCTAATTTATATTTTCCGTTTTAACAACTTTAGCTTTGAATCCTCCTCATCCATTGCCTGCATTCCCTCTTTCCCTATATCAAGAAGTTTTGCATGCGTTTCAATTACTAAACGAATCTGAATTTCGATCTGCATACGCTGACGTTTAAGTTCAGCTATATCTTCATGCATCTGAGCAAGCCTGTTATGGGCTTTGTTTAGTATCTTTTCCGCTTTTACTTCAGCGCCGGCTATTATTAATTCTGCAGATTTTTGAGCATTTGTCTTCATCTGATCCATAACTTTCTGCGAATTGAGCATAGCGCGCTTAAAGGTTTCTTCACGCTCTTTGTATCCCTGGCTTTCAAGCTTGATCCTGCTAATTTCTTCCCGCGCAATCTCATTTTCACGCTGCAACGATTCAAATGCTTCTGCTATCTGTTCAAGAAATCGATCAACCTCCTGGATATCAAAGCCTCTAAATTTTACTTTAAACTTCTGTTGTTGAATATCTAGTGGAGTTGTTTTCATAATATCTCACCTGTAAATAATTTGGGTCCTTCTCACGATCAATTAACATAAAGGGTTCGAGGATTCAAGAGGTCAAGGATTCGAGGTTTTTACTCGACCCCTTGAATCCTTTTACATTACAACAATGTTTCAGCTAATCTTAAAAGGCTGCTGACAAGAAAGGTTCGGAGAAAAATAATTGCTAAAAAAACAATGATTGGAGAAAAATCAATGCCGCCAAAACTAACAGGAATAAATGCGCGGATACGATACAAAACCGGCTCCGTTACGTTATGAATAAAACGAACAATAGGATTATACGGGTCAGGACTTACCCATGACAAAACGGCCCGCGCTACAACTATCCACATAAAGAAAAGCAAAACAATGTCGACAACATTAGCAATAGCCTTTAAAAGATAACCAACTATAAACATATATATTATACCTTTATTGATGCCCTGATTTATTATGACAACCACTTAACGGGCTGCTTTTTAACTAAAATTAAGTATATTATCAATAATAAGTCAAGATATTTCACCCAAAATCATTGACATACTTAATATACAGTAGATAGAATTATAAAAATGAATACAACAGGCATTAATAACCACAAAGGAGATAACGTGTCACCACTTAACAAAAAAACAGGTTTTATTGGAGCAGGCAACATGGGAGAAGCTTTTGTGGGTGCAATCATAAAATCAAACCTTCTTTCCCCTTCTATAATATATGTAAGTGACATCAACGAAAAACGCCTTGCAATTTTTCGTTCAAACTATGGCATATCAGCCACAAATGACAATATTAAACTTTTTTCAAAATGTGATATCATTATCCTTGCAGTCAAACCTCAACTAATAAACAAGGTACTTACAGAAATCACAAAGCAAAAAGATTACAGAATAGCTGATAAAAAGCTGATAATTTCCATTGCAGCAGGAATACCTTTACGAAAAATTGAAGATTTGCTTTACACGCCTCTTGATGAAAAATCCAGGACAAAGCTTCCCATCATACGGGTAATGCCAAACACACCGGCTTTAGTTCTGGCCGGAATGTCCGGAATGAGCGCAAACAGATATGCTTCGGTTGAAGATGTTAATATTGCCAGAACCATTCTAAAAGCCATGGGAAAGGTAATCGAATTTAATGAAGATGATCTTGATGCTGTAACAGCGCTGTCAGGTTCAGGCCCCGCATATGTCTTTTATCTTATTGAATCAATGATAGAAGGAGGCATTAACGCCGGCCTCAACCCAAACGATGCATATACCCTGACGCGCTAATAGAAGACTTGAATGAATCACCGGAAACCCTGAGAAAAAAGGTAACTTCACCTGGCGGAACTACTGAGGCAGCCTTCAAAATACTTGAAAACAACAGGGTTAAGCAAAATATAATCGATGCAATAGCGGCAGCTGCCCTACGTTCAAAAGAGCTTAGCGCATAGAAGAAGGGGACAAGAATTAGAGGAATAAGAGGTCAGTATTCAGGGAACAATAAGAAATGTACGTCTAAAAGACGTATCTCATCTATTGATGCTATTATAAAAAACTGCTCGATTCAGCTCGCTGATCCCCGATCCATGCCCCCCGACAACTCTCAATTGAGATTATATTAATCTATTTGGGAAGTTGCTGCAAATATCTTTTTATTAAACGTATTGCCGTGGAAACTATTACCAGTCCGCTCATAATAACAAGAATTATGGGAAGCCAGATATGCTCACTGTATTCAACCTTTTCATAAGCTACTAAAATTCCAGTAACACTAAAAATTAAAACAAAGAACATGAAAGCAATCATAATAAAACATACCATTTCTGAATCATACCATGGTATAATAATTTTTCTAAAGAGAGGATTCTGATTAAAAGACATAATTAATTTTACATATTATATTTAAAAAAATCAAGCTATGAACTAT
>JAFCZU010000164.1 GCA_019314185.1 Deltaproteobacteria bacterium
CAACTCTATCTCATCAACACCTACATTTATGAGCAAATCAATGATGTGCAGCTTTTCAGTCAGATCAAAATAAACATGAGCTGCCTGCTCACCTTCCCTCAATGTAGAATCGATAATTCCTTTCACTTTTGTCACTCCTTACTCAATGATATTAAGACATCTTTATTGCCCCCTGACACACGATGCGGGAATTTCCAGAGCTGGAGAGCGGCACTTCTTGCCACATAGCGGGTGACAAGCGTTTCTGCTGAATGACACCCAAACTTCATCGTTTACCTCGTAGTTCAACAAACGTCTTGTAGTGGTTGCATACAGCTTCAAACCTGCAATATCGACTATAATCTTTAGTGCGGGACCGTTCTGAATTATGCCTGTGATTATTCCTCTTATCGAATTGTCCCCTTTTTCTGAACCCAGGACCACATCCTCGGGATGGATACAAAGGTGGATTTTTTTCTTACGCTCGAATAGGGGATACTTTAGGGCGCTAATTTTAAAGGGATTTGACCCATTGGTTATCTCAATTGTTGCTTCATCGCAGTTTAATCCGATGATCTGCCCCTTTAAAATATTCCTTACCCCGACGAATCTGGCCGCAAATTCTGTTTTAGGACGATAGAACACCTCATCCGGCGTGCCAATCTGTTGTATTTCTCCTTCATTCATGATAGCAATGTCATCTCCAATCACCATTGCCTCTGTCAGATCGTGCGTTACATAAATTCCGGTTACACCAATATTTTTCAGAATATTTTTCAGTTCTTCACGTAATTTTTCCCTTAAAATCGGGTCTAAGGCACTTAATGGTTCGTCCAGGAGTAAAACATCCGGATTCATAACCAGTGCTCTGGCCAAGGCGATTCTCTGCTTCTGCCCTCCACTTAAGTGGGATGTTTTTTCTTCCTTAAGGTCTTCAATTTCCAGTCTTTCCATTGTATTATGTACTCTGCTATTCACCTCATTTTTGGGCAACTCTCTTATTCTTAAGCCAAAGGCCACGTTCTCGAATACGTTTTTATGAGGGAATAGAGCGTAATCTTGAAAAACAAAGCCAATATTTCTCTCTTGAGGTTGCAAATCATTTATAACTTTATTGTTCAGCCTTATATCTCCGCTGTCTTGCCTTATTAATCCGGCTATTATTCTCAACTGAGTAGTTTTACCACATCCGCTTGCTCCCAAGAGCACCATTATTTCTCCGTCTGCCACACTCAGGCTGATGTCATGCAGCACAACTTTATTCTTGAATTTTTTAGCGATATTTATCAACTCAATCATGATCTCGCGACCCTTTTAAATATTATAAGTGTGGTGAAGGAAATTGCTATTAACACTAAGGAAAGTAAATTAGCCGTCTCTCTTTCCCCGCTTAAAGCATTGTTAAAAATCGCTAGCGGCAAAGTCACTAATAACCCGCTAACCATCATAGTAGCGCCAAACTCCCCTATAGCCCGAGCATACGCCATTACTATTCCGGACAGCACCCCTGTTTTTGATAAAGGCAAGATAACTTTCCAGAATATTTCAAACTCATGCGCTCCAAGCGTCTTTGCGGCATCAATCAGAGAAGGTTGAATGTCTTCCATTTTTGTTCTGGTACTTCTAACAATAAAAGGTATGGCAACGAACGTTTGGGCGACGACGATTGCAAAGATCGTGAACATAATTGTAATCCCCAGTTTGTTGAGTGGATATCCAATCAACCCATACCTTCCAAACGTTAGCAGGAGCAGGTATCCGGCTACACTCGGTGGCAATACAAAAGGAAGATTCACCATTGTATCCAGCACATCTTTCAGCGGAAAACTCTTGTACGTAAGCACGTAGGCGAGCGGAACCCCCACGAGTAAAGAAATCACGGTTGAAACCATGGCGGTTAGCACACTCAATATGATTGGATTAACCACCGCTCCGGATAATAAAATTCTGAAATCCACCGGGCTCGAGAAAATATTAAATACCAGTGCCAGGAGCGGAAAAATGACCAACAGAGCAAACACCAAAAAACTGAGGCCGCTTGAAAGCTTAAATCCGATATTCAGGTAATTACTACGGGTCAACATGTTCACTCCTACTTTCCCACGGTTCACTTCGGCACGACTACAACCATTTCGTTACTGGCAAATACGCTGTAATCTATCACGAAGCCTTTTTCTGTGAGGATTTTCATGTGTTTCGGGCTGGCTGAGGCAAACACGTCAGCGCCGGCTTCACCGCTTACCGCTCCACCCTGTATTCGCTGTCTTAAAGAGCCGGAGCTTGCAAATAGCAGCTTTATCTCACCACCGGTCATCTTTTCGAATTCAGCAGCTATTGCTTCAAAGACACCGGTTAACGATGCTGCGGCATAAACAACAATAGTATCTTTGATCTCCTTCGGCGTGAAAGGTTCCGGATTACTCACCCCGCCGATAAATCCGTAATCGGCGAGTATATCCTGCCCCTCTTTAAATAGTACAAATTTAATGAACTCAGAGGCTGCTTCTTTGTCATCGCTATCCTTTAAAACTGTGATCGGGTATTCCGGCACTACGTTAATTCCTTCAGGGATTGCTATAATCCTAACCCTTTCTCTTTCAGTGTAAGCGTCCGTTCGATAAACAAACCCCGCATCAACTTCCCTTAAGACAACCTTGTCCAAAACAGCTCTGACGTGGATATCCTTGGAAACAATGTTGTTTGTAATCTTGCCGGCGAGATCCGGATTAGTCTTTTCCAAATTAGAAAGAACATCCACTGCATACCTTCCAGCCGGAACATGCCCGGGGTTTCCGATAGAAATCTTTACTCCTTCCAGTCCCAAATCTTCGAATTTATCTATTTTTACCTCGTTTTTCTCGACACATCCCACGGTCAGCACGGCAAACACTATCACGAACAATCCGACGATAAACACTTTTCTCATTTTGTACCCCTCTAAAAATTCGTATTCTCAAAAGTTTTTACGCAGGCAAGTCAACTGCGTTGATGCCCATTTTTGTTTTTTATAAAAGCCGAGCGCATGAAAATTATTTCTGTCAGCGAGAAGCTGAATCCTTTTTGCGCCCTTTTTATTCGTCCACTTTTCGATCGACAGTAATAGTTTTTTGCCTATGCCCTGTCCTCGATATAATTTGGCGACGACCATATCCTCGATTAATGCAACCATTCCCCCTTCAGCCGTTGAAACAAGCAGTTGAGCACTGATCATCCCTATGACTTGTTCCCCTGAAGCGGCAACCATGATGCAACCTTTTTCATTATCGCCAAGCATCACGGCAAGCCCGTTTCGCTGGGTCGTCTCGTTAAATGCAAAATCCTCCTCTATGGAAAACAATTCTTCAAGAAGACCGACCATTTGATTTATGTCGGAAAGCCCGGCTTTTCTTATGATAATAGAATGGAAAGTCATTTTTTTGCCTCTATCAGCTCAATAGATACTCTTCAGCGGCTACACCGTCTTCCAGAGCATCCAGAATTTCATCAATTATATCTTCGCTTTCAACATTCCCATACCAGAAATTTTCCGGATAAATAACCATTATAGACCCGTTGTCGCACTGTTTCATGCAGCCTGTGCTTGTAAGTAGCGCATCCATTCCCCTGTCGAGTATTTCGTTTTCTATGTAAGGTATGAAATCCGTAGAACCTTTTTTGTTACACTTACCCTTGATTTCCCCTGATGCCCTGAAACTTGAACAAACAAAAATATGACGTTTCGGTTTTTCCATTATGATTCCTCCATGATATTTGATATATAAATTCATCAGGGCAGACACACAGGTCTGCCCCTACAGATGTTTCAATATTTTTTTGATAACGCCAATGTAGGGGCGAACCTGTGTGTTCGCCCAATTGCCTGTGTTTTACATGCAACCATGATTACATACACCCCATGCCAACTCCAGAACACTTCCTGTTGCATGCATCCACATCACGTCTGATCATATAATTCATACTGTGGCCTTCAAAAACCGCCTCAACAGCTTCTTCAATCAGCCCGTCGAGTTCAAGAATATCTATTTTTTTTGATAAAACCTGCCTCGGGTTATTACCTGTGCCGTTCGTAAGAAGTATACTTTCCCGCGCTCTCGTCATTACCCATGTTCTGTCCCGGCCCAGCTTATGTTCTATATGAATGTCTGAAACAGGGATCGAAAGCGCAATAACATCCGGCGACAGGGCTAACGTTTCTTCAATGTCTCCGGGAAGGCACCGGCACCACAGTGCAAGTTTCGGGCACCCTGCAAGTTTTCCGGCTTTTTTGATGAGTTCCCTGGTCTCTGGGTTTTGCACTGCAATTCCCAGCTCTATCTCATCAATGTCAACCTTTATGAGCAGATTGATGATGTGGAGCTTTTCTGTCAGGTCAAAATAGACGTGGGCTGCCTGTTCTCCTTCCCTCAATGTAGAGTCGATAATTCCTTTCACTTTGGTCACTCCTCACTTAATGTTATTAAGGCATTTTCTCCGCTGCTCCGGTTCTCTGCATTTTTTGCCGCATAACGGATGAGGCGCATCCGGGGCAAAGCAAACCAAAACATTTTCGTATGTATTAAAATCAAAAAGATCTTTTGGGATCGCGGCATGCAGCTCCATGCCGCCAGTGTCAATCGTTGCCTTTAAGCCATTGCCGTTGTTTGTTTTATTTACTATTTTCCCCCTAATTTGATTCAAGTTGGCGTTAACTACTTCACTTTCTCTTTTTAGAGTAATTTTTTCCGGATGGATGCACAGGTTGATCTCTTTGCCTTTTTCGAAAATAGGATATTTTTTAACTCTAATTTTAACAGGTTGACCCAGGCCGTCATTATTGACTTGTACAACGGCTTCATGCTGATTTATTTCTATTACGCGTGCTTTTAAAATATTTTTAGCTCCGACAAAACGGGCTACAAACTTGGTTTTGGGATGATAAAACAGTTCATCAGGGGATTCGATCTGCTCTACTTTCCCCTTATTAACTACCGAAACACGATCCCCCAGGAAAAAGGCTTCGCCATGGTTGTGGGTAACATAGATTGTGGTTACTCCCATTTTTTGCTGAATATTTTTAAATTCACCTCCTATTTTCTCTCTCGTCAAAACATCCAGGTCACTCATAGGCTCATCCAGGAGCAATACTTTTGGAGAGGGCGCAAGTGCCCTGGCCAGGGCTACTCGCTGCTTTTCTCCACCGCTCAAATCTTTGGGGTATCTCCGGGCAAGGTCACGGATATTCATCAAATTTAACATTTCATCCAGCCTGGCCTCAATCTCATGGACGCGCCTTTTTTGTATCTTCAATCCATAGGTGATATTAGAGACTACATCAAGGTGAGGAAACAGGGCTAAATCCTGGAATAAGTAACCGACGCCCCTCCGGTTAACCGGGATCTCATCCACCGGCACCCCATCGAATAGTACCGATCCCTCGTACTCGATCAATCCAGACAGGATGTTTAGCAAGGTTGTTTTGCCGGCGCCGGTCGGTCCCAAGAGAACCATAAGCTCGCCGCTTGCTATGTTTAAGCTTATATTACGACAGATAAAATTGCTGATATTTTTCAGCTCTATAGCGGGCATATTATCTCCATTTGTGAGTCAACCTGTGCTCCATGTAGATGAAGAATCTCTCAAAGGATAGACACATCACCGACAAAACTATCAAGCATACTATGACAATATCTATCCTGATCAAACTTTCGGCCCTCATGAGCAACGCCCCGATGCCGGTTGGAATGGCTACCATCTCAGCGGCTATTATTACCCGCCAGGCCATCCCCGCCTCCAGTCTCAAACCGGTAAATATATTGGAAAGAGCGAGGGGCAAAAGTATGGTGCTCAAGATTTTTCTTTCAGATGCCCCCAGGGTCTTTGCAACCTTGACAAGGTTCTTATCTACGGTTTTGATACCGGTGACGGTGTTATAAAGCACAGGAAAGAATGAACAGATAAATATTATCATGATTGGAAGCATTTCACTTATTCCAAACCAGAGCATCAAAATGGGCAGCCAGCCCAAAGCGGGAATAGGGCAAAGCAGGCTAAATATCGGATGAAGTGTTCTATTTATAGTTTGCTTATAACCCATCAAAATGCCGATCAACAGACCGGCAATAGATCCAGTGGAAAAACCGATCAAGACCCTGGCAAGGCTCCTCAAAAAGTTATCCGGCAGCACTCCGCTGGCCGTGAGATAATAAAATTCCTGTATCACCGTAGTAAAAGGCGGGAAAAAGAAGTGCCCGGGGATTAGTTCCAGCCGTGTTACGATCTCCCAGATTAATAGAAAAACTAATACAGGAATTAAGCTATAAGCGGCTTTTATCCTTTTCATTTGATAAACCCCGTTAATTCAATAAAATCCTCGGCTTTAAATGATTTCTTTATGTATTCTAATTCCACGCAGGTATCTATCGCTTTCTGGATTTCTTTCTGGTCAATATCAGTGGTATTAACCAGTCTTACCGTTAATGATTTTAATATCGGCGTGGGAGTAATCATAAGTTTGGAAGCTACATCAATAGCTTTAACAGGGAATATCTTTTTCCCGGCAACCTGTAATCCTCCGGCAACAATTTCTGCTGCTTCTTCAGGATGACTATTGATAAATTGTGTCGCTCGCTCAGTAACATTTACCAATTTTTTCACTATGTCAGGATACTCCTTTATGAGTTCTTCCCTTACCACCAAAACACTGCCCTGCATATTGGGCCAGAGGTCTTGGGCGGTTAAAAATACTCTAAACCCTAATTCCTCTGCCATAGTGGGAAATTGTTCACAAATAAAGGCCGCATCCAATTGACCCATTTTGAGGGCAAGAAGCAGTTTGGGCGGATTCATCCTTCTGACTTTTTTTAATATCTGCTTTTTATCCAGGTGATATTTTTCTATCATTTTATGCAGAAGCGCATCAAGGGGACTGCCTTCTCGACTGCATCCAATACGAATCCCTTCCTTTTTCAGGTCGTCGATAGTCTTGACTCTGTCAGGGTTAACAACAAAACCATAGCCGTATTTATGGATTCCGGCT
>JAFCZU010000165.1 GCA_019314185.1 Deltaproteobacteria bacterium
TCTTTATCAGTGACATTATTGAGAAGGAGAGATGCGATCTTTCGGGTTTCCTGAATAAGAAGAGAGCCTGCAACTATATCGCCGTTATAGATGTTGGTATTGTCAGGTCTATTTTTTATGGTTTTGGAAGCGCTCATTTAATTAAAATAATTTTGATGGTGTTGTAAAAAGCCATCGTATTTATATGATATTCCTCGGTTTATAAGTTTGTATCGTCAAAAACAGAACAGCTAAATTTGTATTTTTAGTTCATGGTTTCACGCCCAGGCCTGTAAAACAAAAACCCCATTCTTCATGTCACTGAAGAAATGGGGATTTATTTTTTTGTAATCTTGTGATTATTCACATGAGCTTCCTGCTTGAGATTCAAAAACAGCCTGAAATGGTTTTTTAAAAATATATATTAAGTGAATATATAAGTCAATTTATCAATATAATATCAATCTTCGTCTTCTCTATCAGGATGCAAACAAAGGGTACGTCTTCTCTATCAGGATGCAAACAAAGGGTAATTAATCATGGCAAATTCCCAACAAGGAACACTGGTTAAGAACGAATTGGATACCGGACATGATCAGCCTTTAACACCCGTTGGTGTTTGGGCTCCAGAATACGGCCAAGCGTTACAACTATTCAAAGATATTGAAATTAAACCAAAAGGACATGGGAGTGCAAAATTATGACGTATTTATTGATAGATGGTATGGGGGTATGGAAAGAAAGAATGTGACTATCCAATTATGTAGGTGCCAATGCCACAGATTACATATAAATATCGCAACTGTCTGTGAATAAGGCTGAATGTTTGATGTATAGCAGCTATCTATGACATTCGCCTTCACCCGTTCATCGGGTGCAAGGCGTGGTTGGAACATTCAGAAAGAAAAGCATAGGCTGTCAACTGCGTAGATCTGATACCCATACCTTTGAGAATTATGTGATTAGCACAACCTCTTCTTCCTTGAACCAACCCTCTTTTATAACGTGATTCTTTACCTGTTCGGGTCTGGGTGTGTAAGCAACAAGAGCAAGGCTGTCTTCGGCACGGCTGCATGTGACATAGAAAAGTCGTCTTGTGCGATCATTTGAGGTATCCTGTCCTGGATTTTTTCTCCCGGAATCTTGGTTTGTCCCAAAAAGCTTATCATAGGAAAACATGAATCCTCGGGCTTCAAAATCATCCATAATCACACAGACTCGTGAAAATTCTAAACCCTTAATACCTTGATGGGTATCGTACTGAGCCTCTCCTTGAATGTACTGACTGTAACGTTCAATTTGATCAAACGGTGTTTCAAGAAAATTACTCCACGCTCCCAACTCATCATTCTTATCTTCAGTTTCTTCGGCTTCCTCGAATTCTTCTGTAGGATCTTCAACGAACTTTGCAAATGTGCGTAGGATTTCCGGCAATCTGAATAAATTTGTCTCATTTACCGTTTTTAGCACTTGTAAAAAAGTAGGAATATTCTTTTCGGACCAAAGAGCGGTTAAGGAGTCCATTGCCAACTTTGCCTTTTTGATTTGACTTGTTTGATCATCAGCGCATGCTTCAAGAGTGTTTTTTTCAAGTAGAGGAGAGTCTTTGCGAACTATCGATGCTACAGCAAAGCTATTGTCATTTTTATGAGCCTTGATTAAAGGCAAGATGATATGTGAAAAAAAGCGCAATCCAGGCAACGTTCCGTCCCTAAGTCCGGTCTGTAGACGGTTTACACCACTAAGTGCATCCCACATAGGCAGGAAATTAAGCCGATTGGCTGCCATGCGATGTTCCAGAATAAGGGTCTTTACGTGTTTACCAGGTTCGAGCCAGTCTGTATCTTCCGTTATCTCAGCCATTCGTATACAGATCTCAAGCTCTTGGGTGGATTTATCGACGGTTTCAGTCGGTAATATGAAAAACCTAACAAAACCTTCACTTTTGTCTGAACGTGGTTGCTGAGTTTGGTTGTCGACAGGCTGCCGGATACGATTGATCAGTTTAATAATACGGTGACAAGATCGGTGATTCATTTTTTTTGACGGCGTCGCCCAATCATCAGGCAGATTACTGTCAAGATCCAGTTTGCCAGCCGTGTAGATCCGCTGCATCATGTCTCCGATCGAGGATAAACGACTCTATAAGTTCCCTATTCGTATCTTGGCTCTCATCGATAAGAAGAATAGGAAATCGATTCACAAGTAAACTTTGCATCAATGGTTTGTTTGTAAGAAATGCAGATGTGATCTTGATTACTTCGGCGTGGTTGAGAGCATTGTGTTCTGGATTATCACTGTTTGGATTGTAGATGAATTTTTTTATTTGATTGAGAAGCTCAAGACGTTCACTCTTTGATGCAATCGACTTTATTCGGATAAGTGATGCTTTTGTGCCGGCACGACCTTTGCGTTCTTTTTCTTCAATTTCTTCAATTTCATTTTGCAGGTTGAGCCTCAGCCATTCTTTTATGTCGTTGTTAAGGCCTTTAATCATCGACCAAGCAAAGCTATGAATGGTGGAGACTGCGAAAAGATCATCATATTCTATGCGATGCTTGATTTCATTGTAAAGCATCTACGAGAGAACGCGTTTTACCTGACCCTGCGCCAGCAAATAAAAAGAAGCTGATTGGAGGATCCGCAGTAATACATTCGGCGATCAGTTTATCCGCTTCGTCGTCAATATGATCATCAGTCGGTGCATCTAAATTATCTATCATCATGTACCTTCTGAAAGCGCCTTTGTGCTTTCATTTTCTTTCAACAATGCTTCCTTCTGGCGAAGTAACAATTTGTTTTCCAGCCATTTGAGTCCATTGTGTATATATTCAGGTACGTTAATTAATGCAGGATCTTGGGAATAAAGCATGTCCAAGGCGAACCCTGCTTTATTCCCCGATGTAAGTGCATCAAATAGAGCTTGGGATAATTCGGAAATATCATTTTTGCTTGTCACAGCCTCTTTGAACTTCTTCAAAAGACCTGTGCCATTTGCCTTGCGAAAAAGATTAATATTTTCAAAGACTAACGCGTCCTCAAAAGTCCTTGGAATCGCTTCCGAACTTTCTTCTTTTTCCTTTAAAGTCACTTGCACTGGCTTTTGATAGGCTACACGTATCGAAAATGAATCATCATAAACTCTTTCTTTTTTGTCCTCTGTTAGATCTAATAATTCATCGAGTGATTCTTTCTCTGGATGCAATTTCTTGAGAACATTATTACCAGTCAGCAAACCAGCCCCTCTTTCTGGACGAGCTTTTTTATGGCTGGTGGTATCCTCAACAGCATCAATATCAGTTATAATCAGTGTGTTAAGTCCTAAATGTTTAATCAAAGGAGCCAACCGATGGGCATGGCTTCCGCCAACTTCCATGAGCGTGACGTAACAACTGTGCAAATCTTTGTAATGATGTCGAATGAAATGTGGAACGAGCATTCGCTCCGCAGCGCCTTCCACCAGGATTGCGCCATCCGCAAAGAATAAGTCAGCATGAGTCGCCTGCAAGTAACGGGAAACCCATTGTGCTGTTTCATCTTGAGTCCCGAAAACTTCCGACAAGTTAATAACAGTTGAAGACGGCGTCTCGTTTGAATTGCGTGCAGGATGCCTCCTGAAATAGCGCATGTGGGCGAAGTCGACTTCATGGGCAACATGGCTGGAATGCGTGCTGACCACGAGCTGAGTCGAGAGTGGACTTTTTTTATCTTTCAGGTCAGGATGTTGTCGCAGTACATCATAGGCTTTGCGTATAAATACCTGCTGTACCTGCACGTGTAGATGCGCTTCAGGCTCTTCCAATAAGATAAGATGAAGAGGAGGCAGCGAAATGGTACTCACCCCTGTTTCCTCGTCAGTTCGAGCGGATTTTCCAACCTTCATCCAATCATCGCGGAAGCTGATCAACCGAAATACCATGGAAATGAGGTTTTGATATCCCAGCCCGTTGCATTGCTCGGGAAGCCGATAAGGAGTTACGCCCTTGTTGTTCGTCGGTGTGACGTCGTACTGGACAGCAGACTGATGTTTGAGTCCTTCCACTGGGTTAATGGATGTGGAAATGATTAGACGCGGATTAGCAACCCCTGGATAACCAAGTTGTTCTAACTCATCAAGGGATGTTTTGAAACAATCCTTCAATCTTTCATCGAAAGCAACTTGTGCTTCATGAATTGCTTGAAGGGCGGTGATGTCTGAGGGCTCAGGTGCCTTTAAGGGATCAAGGTGTTTTCCGTAATATGTTTTTAATTGAGAGGTTAGCAGTTGTCTGCGACCCCTCTCATCCTGATCTGATTCGTCTCCATCTCCACTGGTTCCTGAATAATCACTCAAGCCCCGATGAGCTGGAACTTCATCGATTCTTATCAGGCCCTTGAAAGGATTGTCTTCGAGAGGTTCTACATCATCAGGAAGTTTTTGTGGCCGGGCCACGCCATCACTGGGAGCCTTCTTTTTGGTTGGATCAAGCAGGTATGCTTTCACAGTAAGGGAACCGGACATGCGTTTTTTTAGAAAATCCATGAAATTTTCTGGCCAAAGCGAAAAACTATTGCGAGTTCCATCCCCTCCCTCTTGTTCTGTCTCTTCTTGCTTCGTGTCTTCTTGCGCTGTACCCTCTTGTTCTGTACCTTCTTGCTCCTTCTCCTCTTGGTTATCGATGGGACTTTCTGGAGTCTTGTCCGGTTGCCCTGCATTCAGTGTGTCGAACGAGGCCTTTTTAGCATTTACATATGCTTTTTGAAGCTCATCAAGTTTCTTAGGTTCCAGCTGCAGACGAACGCCAATCCCTTTATCAGGACTCCAATCCAGAGTTGGGATTAAATGGGAAACGTGATGGAGTTCACCTTCAGAGACCTTTAGCCAAACATCGAGCGAGGGAAGGATTTCCTTCCATTTGTATTGAGGCTCTTCGTTTTCTGCTTTCTCGAAAGCCTCACCTAATTCATCAATGCACGGCCAGAGAGCAAGGGGGATATCATAAACTGAAAAGGCGCTCTGCTGGATCAAAAAGTAACGAAGAGAGGTGATTGCTGATGTTTTGCCGCTATTATTCGCGCCAACAAAAAGCGTCGTTTTTTCTGAAAAATCGAGCCGGACCGCAGCCAGTCGCCTGAAATTCTTAATTTCTATAAAGTCAATGCGCATGGCTTCCACATCCACCTTTAGAATTAAGTATCACATGGTACGCTTCCTGTTTTGGCATGATGAGCCTCCTTTTGATCTATTTAACAAGTTATTGTATACTTTTTTTTCTTGGCTATTCCAGTTAAAAGGATCTGGATAACATGAAATTTGTAATGTTATGTAGCAACAGGTATGAATTATTTGTCAGCTGGCTTTCTTTAAAGACCACAGAACGTAGATTTCCAGTCATGCTTTTAAATACATATCTTGCCAACTGCGTAAATCATAAATCAAGCAATTCTTATGCAGATAGTGTTTGTATATCACAAATTTTAAAAGGTTTCAATTTGTTATGATAGCAGAGATCTTAAATGTTTAGCATTTAGCTTTTCTGTGTGTCCACTAAATAGGGTAAAGTTCATATGCCCCATACCCTTGAATGACGGTCAAAGAACTTTAAAATTATACACTTTAAATTTTTCACTCACAACTCGTGGATTTGAATTGCTCGCTTGCCTTTAATACTGTTCGCCTCTTCCACAATCTGCCCCGTGAGGGTCGCCTTGGATCGATCATCATCAAAGTTGATCAGAATATCATCCACAATAAATTGTTGTCTCCAGTTTTTAACCACGAAATACACGAAAATTACGAACAAGAAAGCAGAGGAATTAATGACCTTTCCATTGCTCATCCGCTGAAAGTTCAGATTCAATTTCTTCAATAGTGGGTAGACTTGATTTAAGATTTTCAGGCAAGGACTCTGTTATCTGTCTTTCCCACTTGGCAACACCCATCGGGTTGGTGAATCCGGCAAGGGCATATTTAGCCAGGGTTCTGTTTTTCTCTTTTACCAGCAATAGTCCGATTGTCGGCTTGTCATCCGGGTGACGCATCAGATCATCAACGATATTCATATACATATTCAATTGACTGACATGGCCGGCCTGAAATTTTCCCGCCTTTAACTCAACTACCACATAGCAGCGCAATTTGAGGTGATAAAAAAGCAGATCAATATAAAAATCATCATCTCCCACTTCCATATGAACCTGTCTACCTACAAAAGCAAACCCCTGCCCCAGTTCCAATAGAAATTTTCCAAGGTGATCGATAAGCTTCTGTTCTAATTCCGCTTCTCTACGAGGATCAGCCGTCCCCAGAAAATCAAAAACGTAAGGATCTTTGAAAATTTGAGATGCCATATCAGAATCGGCAGGAGGGAGCGCCAGTTCAAAGTTATTGGTAGCCTTACCCAATCGTTTGTAAAGCTGCGTTTCAATCTGGAAGGATAAAACATCACGACTCCAGCCGTTTTCTATTGTCTTTTGAGCATACCAAAGTCGTTGTTTGAGGTCTTTTATTTTGTCCAATAGTGCCAAATTGCTGCGCCATGGAATTTGTGCAACGGTGCGTTGCACTAATTGACGATCCTTCCATGATTCAGCAAATTTGCGCATATATTTCAGGTTTCGTGCGGAAAACCCCTTCATATCCGGGAATGCTTCTTTTAAATCAAATGAAAGCCTGTCTATGACTTTTGCGCCCCAGCCCTCGGTTTGCTGTCTTTCAAGTATGGATGTTCCAATATCCCAATAGAGCATCACCATTGCGCAATTGGCAGATATAACCGTCTTAATGCGCTCCTGTTGAATACGTTTCTTGAGGGAGGCTAATAAATTTGCGTAGCCGTCGGGAAGGTCAGATTGTGAAACCGGAACGGGCATGATAATCCCGTTTTTTTGTTTCACATTACGCACCCTTCGCTGTCCTGTTTCTTGCTTTTCGTGTATTTCGTGGTTCATAAGTCCGCCTCGTCGCCCCGCGAATTTCTTCAACAGGCGCATCTTCATGCGCCTCAAGCCCTTTTAATGGACTATCGAGATGTATGTCTGCCGTGTGGATAAATTTAACCATAGATTTGATACCTATTTGATTTCCTTAACCAATTATTTTATAGTTTCTGAATATTCCTACAGACATTTTGAAGTTCAAATTCCTTGCCAGCAGAACAACTCAAGAATCAGACTATATCTTATGCAGATAGTGTTTGCATATCACAATTTTTAAAGTGTTTCAATTTGTTACATAGATAGCAGATATCTTTAATTTTAAGGGTGAGCTTAACATTGCGCGTCATGCAACACAAGATTAAGTCCTCTACCTGACGTGGCATGACGCGTGCTTCCGGAATATGAGATGTTGCCTTCTGTATTCTTGAAGTACATCGGCACTTGGATTTATGTCTCTTGCGAGGCTCAATATTCAGCCTGCACTTTCCCTTGTCAACGCTTCACCGGCAATGTTACCATTACCAGCGCACTCAGGGCTGATTTGGGTGGCTAATCCTTAATCATAGGACACTTTCAGTCCCTACTTCTGCCGGTTTTAATCGGCGCTTTCAACCATAGACCCCTTTTTCATATTTCTAATAATTATCAAATGAGAATTAGCCCTTGATGTTGCGACATAAAGCAATTCGTCTTTCCTAACTTCCCTAATGGCATCTGTTTCTGTGAGAATAACAACCGGACTTTCCAGCCCTTTAAATGAATGAATTGTTGAGCAAAATATATTGTTTTCCATCCCTTGCTCAGTTCGTTGCCATGTTATAGGACAATTTGCAAAACAATCTCCTGTGTTCCATATTGATTTGCTTTCCTTGTGAGGTGTAAGAATCGTTATATCGGATGGAACAACTTTCTCATTTCGTAAAAGGTCAGCAACGACTTTTCTCACAATCTCTTTCTCTGTACTCTGTGCGTTGATCTTAACAATTTCAGGAGACTGCCCCTCTGGGCCAATGGCCTCAGGTTTAATCTCCCCTCTGTAATACTTCATGGTTTCTTTATGAATTTCTTTGGTATTCCGGCAGTTTTCACACAGAGAAAAGGGTGGTGTTAGCGGCGGTGTGAAAATGTCATAAAATGCCTGGTTTGAAAATGTATCCCAAAAAAAGCCGGCAAATCATCATTTTTTGATCAGCCGGCTTAGGATAAAAATTATTCTTTTTTCTCTTCTCTCATCCGATAACTGTCCCCTTCAATAACGACTGCCTCCGTATGATGCAGCAATCTATCAAGCAATGCAGATGTAAGAGTGCTGTCATTGTTGAAGATTTTTGGCCATTCACGGAACACGCGATTTGTTGTAATAATAATGGAGCCTTGTTCATATCTCTGGCTTATAATCTGGAAGAGTAGATCTGCGCCTGTTTTATCAATGGGAAGGTAGCCAAGTTCATCAAGATAAAGCAGGCTTGGTTTGAGGTATTTTTTCAGTTCCTGCTTCAATAGACCTGCGCGTTGTGCTGCGACCATATTATTGACAGCATCAATGGCGGAGGTGAACAATACCGTATTAGTTTTAAGACAGGCCTGATACCCCAAAGCTGTAGCAATATGGGTTTTGCCAACACCAACAGAACCTATAAATATGACATTACTTTTTTTCTCGATGAACTTCAAACGGAACAAGTTTTCAATTTGAACCCGGTTGATTTTTTTAGGCCAGGACCAGTTAAAGTGATCCATGGTTTTTATTACAGGGAATTTAGCCATATGGATTCGGCGCTGGATCATTCTATCCCTGCGCAGGCCTGATTCCTGCTTAATCAGTTCTGATAGAAAATGAGTATGTGTCCATTCTTTGCGGGCTGCTGTTGCTGCAACCGATTCATAGTTTTCTCTGATATAAGGCAGTTTTAAATATGACATGTGGTTTTCTAAATCAGTCATTTTTATCTCCTATGCTGTAAACCGAGAAGTCCGGCGGGTTAATGGTTAAATCCAGTAAATCACTACTTCTGGTAACATGAAGTGCCCCCGGCTCTTCGGCCGGGCGTAATCGCTGTTCTAAAATGTTGGTAATATATTCACTTGAGAAAGCATCAAATTTAATAGCGTCCTCAATAGCCAGGGCAATCTGTTCTTTAGGATAAATTTCACTTAAAGCAACAATTTTCCGGATATGAAGGAACGGGTTTAACCGACGATGTCCTAATTGCATGTAATACTCTTTTGCCTTATCGGATAAGGTTAAAAACCGCATGTAGATTGCCTGATCCGACGCTTTTTTTCTTTGGGCCAACAATATTTTTGAATGATCCGGATTTTGTATGTCCTGCTTGCGATCATAACTTCTGGCATGCCGGGCAACCAAATCTTTCCCATGATACAGGCAAATCCGGTCCGTGTATTTTTTTAAAGTAAGTCTGACACCGGCCAATTGTGCCGGAACCGTATACCTGTTGCCGTCAAGGCTTATCCTGTATTGTGGTGAAGCTCTGACCTGACTGATTTGGCTGACATCATAGGGGGTTGCAGGTAACCGCCCAAGATGAGAGGATTCTTCTTTGAACATATCCAAAGGACGTTTGCCGGTTTCTCCATGGGTTCTGACATTGGCTATTGTGTCAACCCAAGTTTTTGCCACAGGCTCCATCACACAAAAGTCCGGTATATCCAAGCCGTTCAAAAGATTCTTTTTTACATAGCCCACTGCATTTTCCACACGGCCTTTTTCATTGCCTTTACCCACATTACAGGCAGCGATTGAGAACCCGTAGTAGTTTGCAAAATCAAGATATCCAGGGTTGAATACCGGCGCGCACCCAACGGTTCTTTTCAGCACAGCGGATTTGAGATTATCCACCATGATTTTTTGGGGAACCGCACCAAAAAAATGAAATGCATTCAGATGGCATCCTAAAAAATGTTCCATGGTTTGAGATACTGTAAATTCAAGGTACATCATCCGGCTGTGGCACAGCACCATCACAAAAAAGCTTAATCTGCGGGTGGTCGAACCTACACGAACCGTTCCATATGATCCCCAGTCCACCTGGGCGCACTCACCCGGGGCAAATTCCAGTTTTAAATATGCTTTTATTTTAGGAGGACGGATCTTTCTGACATAATCTTCCACAATGGTGATTCTTCCTTTAAATCCGTCTTCTTTAATACGCTGGTAAATCTGTCGCGCTGTAAAGGCATGTTTTTCCAGCATTTGAATAATATGGTCTTTAAAAGGATCAAGCTTGCTCTTACGCGGTGTTGATTTTCTTGCCCGGTATCTTTTTTCATTTGCCCAAATTGCCACTGTTCGCTGATCCAATCCCAGTTTGTTGGCTATCTGGCTGTATTTTAAATAATCTCGGGTAAAATAATTTCTGATCCGCACATAGGTTTCATAATCAATCATCGACCACCTCCCACGGCATTGTTCAGGATATCCGACAGACTCATCATCTGCCCTGATTTGCGGGTATCGACGCTGGGCTCAAGGCTGAGAACCTGGTATATGGGTTCCTGCCATGCGATCAAGTTGTTTTTGATCAAACCTGCTCTGGCTTCTTTCAAAGTCTGTATATCCATAGCCAGTTTTTTTATAATGGATTTGTCCGAATAATAGCTTAAGCCTTTGACATCAGATACACAGACCAAAAACAAATACAGGGCTGACTGCTCATGGGTACAGGATTCAATATACTTGTATTTAACCAGTCGGTGATCGACCCATCTGAAGCTGTTGGGTATTTTCCTGATTCTTTGTTTTAAAATTGGACTTTTTACAATCATGGGCTCCTCCTTGGTTTTGGGTTTGAAAAAATAAAATTTCCTGCCCGGATTGTTCCATACGAAGGAGGGTGTTGGCGATGTCATCTTGTAACGCAGAGCCGGTTAAATTGGAGATTAGCCCTATAATAACAGGAGATTGCGCCATTAAGAGATCTTGTAACGCATGTTTTTGGGGCTGCGCATCAATTTGACTGTTATCTTCTTTGTTTTCAGTGGGTTGTGGCGTTAAGTGATCTTGTAACGCAGTTGAGCGGTTTGTCCGTTTCCAATATTCGGGGGTGTTTTCCCTCCATTGTTGAACCCTCTCTACATTGTCAGGACCTCGAAAATAGTCTTTGTTTTCAGGTTTACTCAACCATTTTTTTTGGCTGGCCGCTTTGCTTGCTTTTCGACAAGGAGTTTTTTCACAATAATTCTGCTTTTCCCTGTTTCGGTGATCCGGCACAAATAACTGCCTGCAATGACAACATTTTTTCTTTTGTGTTTTTTTCATCCACAACATGCCTCCAGATAGAATCCATAATTAAAGACATGATTGTGCCAGTGAAAAAATCTTTCAAGAAGAAGAGAAGAATATGAAGAAAATTAATTGAATTTTTATTTTAAAGTGGAAGAAAAAGAAAAGAAGAATACGCATTTTCAGTCCGGGAAGGTAATTACATTTTCAGATCGGCCCTGACGAAGCTCTTAAACGACATTGCTTTGGACAAAAAGTATAAGGATCATTTTTTGAAAGGCAATCCTGAGCAATAATTAATATTTAAGATGCGACCCTGTTACTTTTTCTGTTGCTTCCCCAAAGGCCTGCGCCATCTTCAGTCTTTTTCCGACTTCCGACATCTGAGATCTGACCTCTGTCTTTTCCTGCACCCCTGCCAACTTTTTCTTGACAAATCGTCCCATAATAGGTACATATATAATATATGGATGTAAAAAGAAGAACAATTATTGATGTTCAGTTTTATAAGTCAGACGCAGGGGGTATCCCTGTCAAGGAATGGTTAAAAAAATTGACCGTCGCTGACAGAAAAAATATCGGTGATGATATCCGGACTGTTGAATTTGGATGGCCTATTGGTATGCCACTTGTTGAAAAAATAGATATGAACTTATGGGAAGTCCGTTCTAATTTATCAAACAACCGGATTTCCAGAGTTCTTTTCACGGTATACAGCGATATGATGGTTCTTTTACATGCCTTTATCAAAAAAACCTCAAAAACGCCCAAGAACGATCTGAAGACAGCAAAACGACGTATGTCACATATTAAAAGGAGAAAATAAATGATCAGAACTAATAAAAATTTAGGCGGGAGTTTCAATGATTTTCTTAAAGAAGAAGGTATCCTTGAAAAATGCACGGAAACGGCCATCAAAAGAGTCTTAGCTTGGCAAATAGAACAGGAAATGAAAAAGAACAACCTGTCTAAATCAGCTATGGCAAGAAAAATGAAAACAAGCCGATCATCCCTTGACAGAATCCTTGACCCTATCAATGAATCAGTGACATTACATACCTTAAAAAAGGCAGCTCATGCCGTCGGTCGAACAGTAAAGCTCGAATTAGCCTAAAAACCAGCACCAATGCAATCCCAAAGGGATTCATCCAAACTCCGAAGGAGTTCATCCTATTCATCCATTCTCGTTAGGCAATCATCCATAGAAACAACCAGCTTCCACCCCAGCAAATCCCGAGCCTTGGAGCTGTCCACCTACAAAGAACCAAACAGACGATCCGCCACATCCTTCTTGCCCAGCATATTCGCCACAAAGGTCATCAAGCCAACCGGCACCGGCA
>JAFCZU010000166.1 GCA_019314185.1 Deltaproteobacteria bacterium
CATAGTTACGTATCATTCCAGTATCTAAACTTACAGTGTCAACGCAATAATCTTGAGCCCAAAAACGGTTACCCAATAGGTTGTTGGCATAATTTGCGAAATTTGCTACTCCTTCGTTAAGTTGTGGGACAACTCGACCTTGGAATAACAAATGTTGTTCAGATGGTAAAACCACTGAACTGTGACCTGGCCCTGAGGGCCAGGTTTTCTATGTTAGAATAAAGTCACAAGATAACAACATCCCCCATTATTTTGTTTTAAAAGAAAATTCAGTAAATCCAGTCAGCCTTGTTAAATCCCTTTGAGCTGTTTAACCGGGTCCAAAAATAAACCACATCTGACAGAAAAAAAGAGGTTTTAAAATAGCATAAATATCAATTGGATAGCGAGTTATTTATTTACTTATGGACGTCCCCTACTGCGTCCAGCAGAGATCATTGCACTGCTCGGAGCTGTCCCCGTGTTTGTGGATGTGGATTCCCGAACCTATAATATAAACCCCGACCTGATCGAAGCCGCCATTACAAAAAAAACAAAGGCCATCATGCCGGTCAGCCTCTATGGCCAGTGTGCGGATTTTAACCGCATCAATGCCATTGCCAAAAATCATCATCTTCCCGTGATTGAAGACGGTGCCCAGTCATTTGGCGCTACCTGCAACGGCAGACGCTCCTGCGCCCTTTCCACCATCGGCTGCACTTCATTTTTCCCATCAAAACCCCTGGGAGGATACGGGGACAGCGGTGCCTGCTTTACCGATGATGACGACCTTGCCAAAGCCATGCGGGAAATCAGGGTACATGGTCAGGACCGCCGCTACCATCATCCCCGCATCGGGTTTAACGGACGGCTGGATACGCTTCATGCAGCCATACTCCTGGCAAAGTTTGACATTTTTCCCGAAGAAGTTGAAAAAAGGAATGCCATCGGTAACCGCTACTCTGCCATGATTCAGAAATACTGCCCCGATATTGTTACCCCTTTTATTGAAGAAAGAAACCGCTCTGTCTATGCCCAGTACACCATCCAGGTGAAGAACAGAACCAAGGTGCAGGAAAAGCTGAAAGAAAAGGGCATCCCGACCGCAGTGCATTATCCCGTGCCCCTGCACAAACAACCGGTTTTTATGGATCAACACCTCAGCTTGCCCGTATCAGAAGGTTTATCCGAAAAGGGTGCCTCAGCCTGCCCATGCACCCGTTACTGGATATTGAAACGCAGCAAATGATTGTAAATGCCTTAAAGGAAGACGTGTAAGTGCAACAGAGAAATCTCGCCACAAAGTCCGCAGAGGTATTTTTATGAATATTTCAGACAGGATAGAGAATGCTAAGTTAGCGTCCCCTCTCCACCGGTTGAGATCCTTTCTAAATGGGAATAGATTTGCCTGTAATGTGCTGAAGTTGGCTGGTGGCACAGCTCTCGGCCAAGGACTTGTCGTGGTCTTTACCCCTGTAATTACCCGGCTATATTCCCCGGCAGAAATGGGTGTTCTGGGTGTTTTTATGGCATTTGTCGGGTTCTTGAGCGTGGGGGTTGGATTGCGTTACGAGATGGCAATCGTCTCCGCGAAAGATGACCGAGAGGCTAATCATCTTTTAGTCGCATCTCTTTTCTTCGCTATTCCAACATCCATGTTTGCTGGTTTCGCGATGTGGATCATGATCCGGCATGACCTATTATCTTACGGGGCGCTTCCGATGTGGAGTGCCATCGCAACGGTAATCGCTCTTCTCGTCACCGGGATTTTCACTGCTTTACGTTATTGGTATGTAAGGCGGGCGGACTTTGCTGGAGTGAGTCAAGCGCTGGTTTCGCAAGGCTTTGGACGAGCCGTGGTGCCGATTGCATTGGCGTGGGGGCAGGCGGGATGGATCGGGCTTTTGGTTGGAGAGATTGCCGGGCGTTCTTTAGGTATTGTAAGATTACTACGCGGCGCGGTGCCAGCGATTGTGAAAGCAATGCGGCCATTTGATAGGGTGTACTACCGTTCCATGCTGAAGGATAACTGGAAATTTCCAGCAGTAGTGCTACCATCATCGTTAATTGACTCACTTGCGGCTATGTTGCCTTTGCCGGTTTTGGCGTTTTATTTTGGTCCAGCAGCAGCAGGGCAGTTTTTGCTGGTGCAGCGTTTGAGCCAACTTCCTGCTGGGTTGGTCAGTGCCAGTGTGGGGGATGTCTTCCACTCCCATCTTTCGGATGCCTATCGGAGTGACCCCCGTCAAGTAAGAGCGATCCTCTGGACGGTGACAAAAAAACTAGGAACTATCTCTACCCTTATTTACCTGCCTTTGGCGATAGTGGCGCCATTTATCTTTGGCACGATTTTTGGTCAGGAGTGGTCTGAAACAGGATTGTTAGTTTCAATACTTGCACCTGTGAGTCTGCTTGGGATGGTGGTGAGCCCTATGAGTCGTTTGCTGTTTGTAGTAAATCGTTCTGAACTTAAGTTGGTTATTGATGGTGTCCGTCTTTTTGTGCCGATCTTTGGTTTATGGGTCATGCACGACATGGGGTGCGACTTTTGGTATTCCGTGACAGCTTTTAGTCTTTTGAGCTCGCTGAATTACATATTGTATTTCGGGTTGATTTGGTATGCGAGCGGTAAAAAACAGGCGAGGAAAAACAGAGAATGAACCGCTCTTTTTCATTACGTGTCCATAAACGACGCATACTGCTAATTGTGAGTGTCGTTTTCTATGTCATGGTGTTCAACTCGACCTACAAACTACTGATTACGCCAACGTACGACTATTGGGGCCTTTCCTATAATCCTCCGGCACTAAGTTACTTACTGGTATCATGGGCGGTCAGCCTCATCCCTGCCCTATGGATGCCAACAGAATTTAAAAGGCCGTCACTTCTTCTTTTTTACATTCAATATTTTGTTTTGTTCATTCCATCTGTTTTTGTTCTTTATCATTCATCAAGGCCAATTCTTCCTCCTGATGAAGTGCTTTACCTGGTTTTGTTGATGTTCGTCGGTCTCTCGATTATGCAAAGTGTGTACCTCCTTCCAATTTTACGATTCCAGCGTGCTGGGTTCCGGTATTTTGGGGTGATATTTGTTCTTTTTATGGCTACTTTTTTGGGCTATGTTCTACTAAAATTCAGCGACAACTTTCGTTTGGCGAACTTGGTAGAGATTTATGAAGTGAGATCCGCCATGAGCGAGGTGGTATCGGCATCGGGATCGCGGTTTGGTCTTTACGCACAGACTTGGCTGGCAGGGTTCTTCTTACCGTTTTGCTTTGCAGTGGCAGCTTTTTCAAAGCGTTGGTGGATTATTGCTTTTGTTGCGATGGGGTATCTAATTTTATTTGGGATTGGAGGAAGCAAGACCACCCTATTTTCAATGGTATACATCACATTCGCATATCTATGGTTGACAAGGTCTAGGCAATTCGTTGCATCAGCTTTTGTTTGGGGCCTTTCCACACTCTTAGCATTGCCTGTTTTTTTAGAATTTATGTTGCCGCCAATTATTTCAAAATGGTATATAGCAATACTTCATTTCCGAATTTTTACTATCCCATCATTGCTCATAGCTCAATACTATGAATTCTTCCAACACAATCCGATAACGTATATGTCTCATGTGAGGGGCATGAACTTGTTGGTCGACTATCCATACGATAAAGCTCACTCATTGCTCATTGGAGAGTATTTCTATGGCGGTGGTATGAACGCTAATGCTGGCTTGTGGGCAGGGGATGGGTTGGCGGGTTTTGGTCCACAAGGAATTGTCTTCATGTCCGTGGTGTGTGCAATAGTGTTTTATCTGTTAGATTGTTTGTCAAGATCGTATGATGCTCGTTTTGTGGCTGTCACAATTACATTTGCTGCAACATCTTTTATGAATGTACCGCTTTCTACAACTCTATTAACTGGTGGGCTTGGTTTTGTTATGATGACCCTTTATGTTTTGCCTAACAATAGTGCATTGAAGGTAGCTTTCAGGGCACCTTAATATGCTGGAGATTGTGCTTGCCGCTGGCGAATTAGTCCTTTTATTTGTATCAAATGATACCGTTCCCAATATTAAACGTATTCACGCACTCGATGCAATACGCTTCGTTGAGGGAAAATATTAACTAATCTTATTGAAGATGTCCAATGTTGACTTTGTTGAGTGTCATTTGTCGTTGTGGAGGGAAGAGTGAAGATTATCACCATTATTGGAGCAAGACCACAATTTATAAAAGCTGCTGTAGTGAGCAGAGAAATTGGAGTAAGTTCAGGCATGGAGGAAGTTATCATCCATACCGGGCAGCACTTTGATAAAAATATGTCAGATGTCTTTTTTGAAGAGATGGAGATCCCTGCTCCTAATTATCATCTAAATATTAATTCAGTGAACCACGGCGCAATGATTGGCAGAATGATGGAAAAAATCGAAGAGATTCTGCTCGTAGAAAAGCCAGAATTTGTATTGGTCTATGGAGACACCAACTCAACATTGGCAGGTGCCCTATCTGCAAAAAAACTGCATATTAGGGTGGTGCACGTGGAAGCGGGTTTGAGGAGTTTCAATATGCTAATGCCAGAGGAGATTAACAGAGTTCTGACAGACAGGATAAGCGATGTCCTCTGCTGTCCTACTGATAACGCAGTAGAAAATCTCAGGCAGGAAGGGTTTGAAAAGTTTCCGTGCAAATTTTCCAAAACCGGTGATGTGCTGCAGGACGCTGCCTATTATTACCGGAAAATATCATCGACGAAGAGCGATATCATTCATAACCTTAATTTAAAGGAGCGTGACTTCGTTTTATGTACCATCCATAGGGCAGATAATACTGAAGACCTCTGTCGGTTGAATTCCATAATTTCTGCCTTGAATGAGATTGGCCATGAGATAGATATTGTCTTCCCCGTACACCCCAGAACGGCTAAAATTATTGAACAGAATAATATTGCAATTTCCTTTAAACCAATATCTCCTGTAAGTTACTTTGATATGATTGAACTTCTTAATAAGTCTAAGATTGTAATGACTGATAGTGGTGGTTTGCAGAAGGAGGCGTTTTTCTTTGCCAAACCATGTATCACCCTTCGTGATGAAACTGAATGGGTGGAGCTGATTGAACAAGGTTTTAACTGTTTGTCTGGTGCTGACAAAGAGAAGATATTGGGTTGTTTTGAAAAAATGCAAAAAAAGACTCTCGATTTTAATCAAGACTTGTATGGCACAGGACAGGCGAGTAAAAAAATAATTAAAGCGATGAAGCTTTTATAGTGCTCTTCTCGATTTTTCATTACTGGACTATAAATTTAAAGAGACGAAGGAGTTAAAGAGGTGTTATGCGCGTTGTAATTTTGTCGGAAACCTTTGCTAAAAACATGGGTTATGCAGGAAGAATGTTGCCAAAATATCTTGCCCGTCTAGGGGTGGATGTGCATATGGTAACTATGGATTTGCTGCCTTATCATCAGATTAAGGATTTTAAGGAGACTTATGATGTTTTCACTGGTTCGACAGAACTGACACCTGGGACTATTGAGAGTTTTGATGGCTATACCCTGCATGTTCTTGCACATAAGAAGATGTTTGGATATATGCGGATGGTGGGCTTAATGGCAAAACTCAGATCAATACAGCCCGATATTGTGCAAACTTTTGCTGCGATTGGTCCTATACCACTGGATGCTGCTCTGGCCAAACCATTCATTGGGTATAAGTTTTTCACTGGGAACCACACCACGGCTTCGGTTTTTCCACTTGCTCAACGGGAAGCGAAGCTTTTGGATAGGGAACGGTTAAAGTGCATCATTGCCCGTACAGTACCTGGCCGCTTTGTAAGCCTTTTTACCGAAAAGTGCTATGGGGCGACAAAAGATTGTGCTGATGTTGCAGTACGTTTTTTTGGGGTTCAGAAGACAAAAATTAATCTCTCTCTGTTAGGGGTTGATACGGAACTTTTCTTTCCTATCAGTGAAGAAGATCATAAAGTATCCTGTTTCCAGTTGCGGCAGCAACTTGGTTTTTCTCTTTCCGATATTGTGTGTGTGTATACAGGCAGGTTCAGCGATGATAAGAACCCGCTTGCGTTAGCTCAGGCGATTTCCCGTCTTTCTATAGAGGGTGAACCTTACCGGGGACTTTTCGTTGGTCATGGTGCCCAGGCCGAAGCTATCAAAGCCCTGCCCGGTTGTACAGTTCATCCGTTCGTACCAGTGAATGAATTACCCCTATTCTATCGTGTATCTGATATAGGCGTCTGGCCGACTCAGGAGTCTACATCCATGCTTGATGCTGCCGCCTGTGGCCTGCCAATTATTGTAAACGATACCATGGTTGCTGTCGAACGGATTAAGGGGAATGGTATATCTTACAAGTTGAACGATGTGGATCACTTGATGTGTGCTCTGCAAAGCCTTCGTGATCCAGTTGCCAGAAATCGTCTTGGTGAATGTGGGGCAAAAAAAATGATGCGTGACTTCAGCTGGGACTTTCTGGCAAAGCAAAGGTTGAGAGATTATGAAGCCTCGCTGGGTTCTCGATTCCATGAGAGATGAAAATTTACAATATTTTGAAAGTTGCTTCCCATTTATCAAGAGAAAATAGTAAATAACAATTGATACGAAACGAGTTTAAGCTGATTCATTAAAACTTTGGAAACCATGTCCTGTGGGCATGTGGTATTAAAGGCTTTGCCTATGAAGTAACTCAGATGCTACAACCTTATCTTGAGTTGTGCCACCAATTCAAGAATAAGGAGTAACAAATGAGTCGATTTAAGAAGTTATCGCATGTAATATGGCATTGCAAATTATGTGTAGCTGCACATAACTGGCATTATGTGTAGCAGAATTTTATGTTGAGTGAAACAGAAACTTCGTTGCTATTCTGCGATTGATACTTTGATTTGCTACACATAACATTCAATAATTAGCCTCTATGGTGGCAATGATTGTCACCTGTAATAAAAGGAGGCTTATTATGAACTCGATTCTTGTTTCAAAGTTAAAATGTTTTAAAAGGGTTA
>JAFCZU010000167.1 GCA_019314185.1 Deltaproteobacteria bacterium
TACCTTCATTGGCTTGATTTTATAAGGTATTCGAACTGTTCTTTTTATAAAAGATGCTATTCCATCTAAAAAATCTGAAACCATTGTTTGAAAAATCGAAATTGGGCGACTTTTATTCTTTTTAACTTTGAGATTTTCTGCGAAAAGAAATATGTATTTGGTTCCACATGCTAAAGTTACTTCATAACCGTGTTCACTTGCCCTTGTTTTTTGGGTTAGAATGTTATCTATCGGAATTGTGAAATAATCAAGAAGAGAGGACTGATTAATAGAAATTATGCGAATTTTAGTCGTTTCTTTTAGTAATTCTAACTTTTTTTCAAAAAGTTTTTTATATTGTTTTCGTCCAGATTTACTTTTTAAACTTATTGTTATTTTACACACAGTTCCTGAAATGTCGCTTAATTGAGCCAATATGTATTTATATCCCTTGCACACTATAGTATTCATGGATTATGCCCCCATTAGAGTTGTTTATATCATTAAGGCTGATTATACACTCTAATTGGCATAATCCCACATATTTCTTTTTAAATTATGAATCTAAGGCATAGAAAGCAAATTTTAAATTGAATAGTAACTGTCTACAGAGATAATTAAAAAAGGAGGCATTTTCGCCAGAATGCCATTGGCTCATCTAGATTTAATTTTCTATGGCTTGCTTGTGGGGTTTTATGTACACAAAGGTAAAAATACAATGAACAGCCTCAGATTTGCTTCAAAAATAATCTGAGTTGGTACTAGTAATTGAAATTGGTGACTTAGTTCGAGTATGACTGGACTAGTGTGCAAGGGCTACCAGTGTTGTAATACTAAACATTGTTTCGTTTATCTATAATGTGTTTCAGGTTCAGTATTATAGAGTAGGGAGAAGGTGATTGCAGGCGATGGGTGATTGTGCATCCTTTAAATAGCCATGTAGTGGAATGCAGTTTAATAAGATGTTATGTGTTGCATGAAGAAATGCAGCAAGTATTGACGGAGGTGACAACATGAATAGTCAAAGAAAACTGATTGATGGTGTCGGTAGTTTCTCTCCGGCGAGAGAGAATTGGGTGGATAAATCGGTAGAGGCGTTGCCCAATAAGGTGAGTGTGCATTTTAAATCGGGGCAGGTGGCTAGCCTGGATTTGCAGGACCCGCTGTCCGCTCACTGGGCCAGGATGATCGACAGACAGACTCAGGCCAATTTGCCTGTGTATGTCGAGATTGATGAGGAATCTGCAGTCATCACCGGCGTGTTGATCCCCCGGGTGTTTACGGTTGAAAAACTGGAGACGGATGATCGCGGCAACCTGCGGGTTCAACTGCACCAGTCTCAAGCAATTCACGCCTTGCTCCACACCGACCCGGACTTCGAGGTCATGCGCGACAGCCTGCAAGCCGCTCACGATGACGGTTCCGAGAGACTAATCACCAGCACAAGGGACGATTTAGAGATAATCGACGTGCGTACGCTGCCAGATAATCCTGATGCTTCAAATGAAGACCCTCCATCCGCCGCACCCGATCCACCGGTCACGCCGGAACGCGCAGATGACATTTTTGATGACATGGACAGCGAATCCTGCGTGCCCTGTAATCCCAGTTCAACCTGCATTCCTTTTAAATTTCCAGATTATGGTTGTCAAATTCGGGCGCACCTGATGGCCTATAAAATGCGCAACTACACACCCCCTGAAGATCCGGAGAAGATCTATATTCGGGGCAGTTTAGATCCCTTCGTGCCCAATCACCCCGATTGCCGCCTACCATTGGGGTGGGGGTGGCACATCGCGCCGACCTTGATGGTTAGCCTGCCTGGCGGTGACGAGAAACGTGTGATCGATCCATCACTGGCTTCGGCTCCAGTATCAGAAACCGAATGGGTAAACCTGAACAACCCTTTGTCTAGCCACACCCTAACGACCCTCGACTGGACGGTATACAACCCCGTGTTGGACAATACTGCAAGTGAGGCGCAGGCTCAGGAGGATATGCAGCACCACCGCAATGAGCTACAAGCTCGTTGCCTGATTCATGGCCCGCCACCCTACAGCTGCGTTAAGAACCTCTTTTTTATCATGGATCGCAATACCATTTCCGACGACGAAGTCGAGGCAATGTTGTTGACCGAGAGCCCGGCGCACTTCAGCGATGCGTTTTACATCGTGCTCGAGGGTTACCGTCCGGACGAACTGGGTTTTACCGAGGCGACCCTGCAACACGAGCCGAGTATTAGCGTGTCACCCTCGGTGTCGGGCATGGTGACGCTGACCGCAGACCGCATCGAGTTCGAATACCCTGACCACCTCAACCGCCGTCAGCGCCTGACCTGGGTGTACCATATCGACTTCACCGACACCAGTGCCTTTACCGATCCACGGCGCACCATCACTCTGGAAGCCACCATGGACAGCGAAGTGGGCACCGGCATACTTTACCTGATCCAGCAGCAGAATCCTTACGAAATCGATGGCTCGGTGTCCTGGTTGAGTACCGACCTGCGTGTGTTCCAGATCAGGGCCGATCAATCCCGCTTTGGTGCAAACCTGGACTCCGGTCCGAACCAGTTCATCATGGACGTGATCGACAATCTGAACGCCAACACCGCCGGGGAGACTTTCGACGACATCTCCACCGATCAGCAGACGTCTCGACTGGAACTTTCACAGACGGTGGACGGCACAGCGGTCTATAACTTCGCCGTCGCCCGGGTGCGCTATCGATCGACGGATACCGATGCGACCGATGTGCGGGTGTTCTTCCGGTTGTTTCCATGGGAAACCTCCTCGGTCGAATACAACCAGGCGACCGGTTATCGCCGCTACCAGTCCGGCAGTCGCGTCGTGCCCTTGCTGGGTAAAAAGGACAACGAGGTGACGGCCATTCCGTGTTTCGCATCGCTGCGCATCAATTCGGCTGTTAACAGCATGAACGACCAGACCGATGCGCCCAATGTACAGACCATACCCAGAGACATGGGCGGCGCCGAGGTGCATCAATACTTCGGTTGCTGGCTGGATATCAATCAAACCGATCCGCAGTTTCCCCTGGAGTTTCCTTCAACCGATATCGACGGTCCTTACAGCTCCGGTCGCCAGCCCATTCAGGAACATATCCGCGGTGAACATCAATGCCTGGTGGCCGAAATCGCTTTCCTGCCGGCACCGGCACAGCAAGGCTCCACACCTGCCAATTCTGACAAACTGGCGCAGCGTAACCTGGCGATTGTCCCCGCCGCTAATCCTGGCATTGCCTTCTCCCGGCGCATTCCGCAGACGTTCGAGGTCCAGCCCTCTTTATCGACTCTGGAACATGATGAATTAATGATTGACTGGGGGAACGTGCCGGCAGGCAGTTTGGCGACGGTTTATCTGCCGGGCATTGACAGTAGAGAAGTATTGACGCTGGCTTCGTGCAAATATCGCCACCATCGTCTGAAGCGAATCGACGAGCACACTATTAAGTTCGAGACCGGTGGCATCAATTACCTGCCAATTCCGTTTGTGGACGGCAGTTTTCCAGGCTTGTTAACAATTGATCTGCCCGAAGGGATCAAGGATGGCGAGGTGTTTAAGGTCGTTGTTCGGCAGGTGTCCGGAATCCGCCTACAGTACGACCTGCGCCGATCGAGGCGAGAGAAGCTCGTCGATTGGCGGCATATCGTCGGCTCCTGGCAATTGACGATTCCGGTGCGTAAAAAAGCAGACATTTTACCGGCCCAACAACGCTTGCTGTCGAACCTGCGCTGGATCGAGCGCTCCATCCCTACAGGGAATCGCTGGGTGCCGGTGTTTGGAAAATACGTAGGACAGGTCGCGGACCGCGTCGATGCACTCGGTGGCGACTCAAGCAAGGTCGCTCCTTCAGCCTCCGGCCAGTGGCAGCAAGCTTACAGAATATGCCGCCTTTTATCGCTGATCAGCGCACTGCTAATAGTAGCACTGGTTGTCGGTGGTGGCACGCAGACAGGTGGTGTGGTTGTGTTGGGCGGAATTCCACTCGTCGCACTGCTGGCCGGTACTGTTTACCTTTGGAGGAAGAGGTGTCGGCCCACAAATTGCCAGTTGCTTCGAGCGCTGTTAGTCGGTTCGGGTATTGGCGCAATAATACTTGCCCTACTCGCAGTGTTCTGGATATCCACGATGCAACTTATCACCACGCTGATCGTAAGTGTGGGCGTGGCCGTAGTGACAGCTATTGTGAGCTGGGTGAAGGGTTGTTTTAGGTGATGAAAAGTATTTTTTCATCTACCCAATTGCACCCTGCCCATTATGGTGATTCGCATGCCGATATTGGCAAATAACATATGCATCGAACAAGATTCCAAATAAGAACAGCATATAAACAACACATAACAATGGCATACAGCGGACGGCGCTACGCGCCACCGCTGATGCCAGCTTTATTTTTTTAATAAAATATTTTGAAAATGATATATCAATCTCAAATACTTCAAGCTCAACATCGTGTTTCGCTTAAAACTAAAAAATGGGCGGGGCAACGGCATATAACTCAGCATACACGCGGCTTTCGGCTGCGTTTCACTTCGCCTCGCTTGGCCAGCGGCACATTGCGGCTACGCCGCAACGTCGTGTATGCTGGCATGTTATGCTCACTTCATCAAGAGTTCATAGTTGTATGAACTCAGAATCCAAACTCGCTGATTTTCACAAGCATATGGAATTTACGTTTGCGCCAAATGGCTACCCCTTTAAGCATAGAAATAGAAATCAGCATTTGGGAAATAGCCATGACAATAAACCCAGAACGAAAAACCGAATTCAAACGTGTCTGGATAAAGAATGCAGAACATCAGCTTTTCCATGAACTGGAAACAGAATACGGATTTCCACGAGCAACCTGCCGCTCACTCATTCAATTGATGCAGGAATTCATTGAACTAAATTATGGAAATCTGCGAGGAGACAAACAGATAATCTATCATGCGGTCAGTAAGGACGAACCTCCTGGCAAGCAGTTGGACAAAATCAAAACCGCATCAGTAAAGCTCACCATATCCCACCCAGAGGATATAGAGATTCTTAAGAAAAAAGGCATTCATGCACTCAGGCAGCATAAAATGATACGCTTTGCCACCGAATCATATGATCAGGGAGGACTTCATGTCCAGGAAGATCTCGCATTGCTCCTTAACAGCGGAAGACGAACGATACAGAGGGACATTGCTTATCTTAAAAAACAGGAAATCATTATTCCGACACGAGGGTCAATCCAAGACATAGGTCCGACTATATCTCATAAAACGAAAATCGTGGAACTCTATCTCAAAGGATATGAATACACAGAGATTGAGAGACGGACGAGGCATACTGGACAATCAATAAAACGGTACATCATAGGATTCTCAAAAGTTGTGATGCTGCATAGCAAAGGCTTCACTCCAGATCAAATCCGTGAACTTACGAATACTACCGAGAAAGTGGTAAAGGAATACCTTGAGCTGTATCAGAAATATGGGGAACTCAGCAAGGATAGAATGGATCAATTGCTTTCAACTCCAAAGATCGAAGTAAAAATAAAAAAAAGGAGATGAGCCTATGACCTCAAATATTTCAGGAAAAAGCATTGGCTCAGCCATCAAATCACTTCTGAATTCAGAATATAAGTTCATGGGAGGGGATAGGGTCCAGGAAATGTTCATTGGAGATGTCCTGCAACTTTTCAAGAAATATAACCGTGATGCTTGGAATCTTGAACCAGGTCAGACTATGTGGTTTGCTGTATGTGCAGATGAAAAACAGAGCTATGGGAAAACGCTTGAGAAAACGAGAATTACTCCAGTTATCCTGTCTGTTGTCCATGATGAAGACAGAAAAACGAGAGAGAACGGCTATTCTCATAAAGAATTAAGAAGGTTCAAGATTGCCAGGATCCTGAGAGAAGCGTTCAAACAGAACGTGTTCTTTCACAGGCAGATGTGGCAGAGATGCTGGGTGTCAGCACAGGAACGGTCAGCAAGGATATCAGAGAGTACCAGATTGATAATCAGGTTGTACTCCCATATCGTGGAACTATACATGATCTTGGCAGGGCGATTACTCATAAGAAGATGATTATTGGACATTTTCTCAGAAACGTGCAAACTCCTGATATTTCATGAATCACTGGCCATACAGAGGAAGCATGTGACCGCTATATCAAGGCATATAAAAAAGTAAGAACCCTATGCGGTAGTATGAATCACAATGAAATTTATAGAACTCTTGATATGAGTGAATCATTGGTGAAGGAATATATTGCGATACATGAAGAATTCAACAAAAAGGAGGAAAAAGTTAATGACAGTTCAAGTGAGGAATAAGGGGGGCGTCATTTGGCGTCATTTGGCGTCATTTTATATTCCACACGTTATTAGGGATTGTAAATACTGAATGTTGCCACTCTCACTATTTTCGTGCCCATTTTTGCTGATAAAAGCCAAAAAACAAAAAACGATAAGAGGCCTCATGCACCCGCGCCAGGATGCCCCGTTTTTTAAGTTGTGCCATTTGGCCATGAAGTTTTATTCCTTATATCCCAGCTTGCCCTATTTACAGAATCTCCGCTTCCAGGTCTGGATGTTCAGGATGCATGGCCCCCAGTGGAATAACACTATGATAATCCTTCCAGATGCCCGATATCCGGCTATTGATGCTTTCTACCTGGTCGGGACGGGTGGCAACTGAGAGGAAGACCCTGATATCCTGCCGGTTGATGTGATGGAGGGGGTCTGGAAAGGGGACGGTGACCTGCACTTTGTTGTGGATGAGGTCTATGATACTTCGTCCCGGCTGCCGGGGTCAAAGGTGGGGAAGATACTGGTGTATGTGGGGCTGGAGTGTGGTGTAATGGGTTGATCGGAGGGGCTGCGGTCCTGCTGACGGCCAATGGGATAATCAGGACGGCAAAGCAGCTGCCGGAAGTGTCAAGGACTGCGGTGTGGGGCAGGGCTGCCCTCTGCCTGGGTGGGTTTCCTGCGATTGGTTGGGTGGCAATATCGATAATTCCAGGCTGCCGCATCCACAAGTCTCCGCTTCCGGGTCCGGATGTTCAGGATGCATGGCCCCCAGTGAAATAATACCAGAATAATCCTTCCAGCTGCCGATATCCAGCTATTGATGCTTTCTACCTGGTCAGGACGGGTGGCAACTGAGAGGAGGTCCTGGATATCCTGCCGGTTGATGTGATGCAAGAGTACTGGAAAGGGGACTTGTGACCTGCGCTCTGTTGTAGATGAGGTCTATGATACTTCGTCCCGGCTGCCGGGGTCAAATGTGGGGGAGATACTGGTGTATGTGGGGCTGGGGTGAGTTGAAATGGGTTGATCGGAGGGGTGCGGTCCTGCTGGTGGCCAATGAGATAATCGGGACGGTCAAGCAGCTGCCGAAAGTGTCAAGGGAGGTGGTGTGGGGCAGGGCTGCACTCTGCCTGGCTGGGGCTTCCTGCGATTGGTGGGGTGGCAATATCGAAAAATATGAGCATGGGGCCTAACAGAAAACTATTTTTTTGAAGGAATGACTTGACAAGGGAGACGATAATTTTGAAAAAGCGGCTATTGTTTTGAATGGAATAATAACAAGACACCCTTTTATGGATGGACATAAAAGAACTGCATTTCAAGTTGCCGATATTATTCTAAGAGACGAAGGTTATCATATACATACGGACAAAATTCAAATAGAAAAATTCTTGCTCAAATTAAGATGCATTATTTCAGATTCGGTAAGTGCAGTAAAAATATACTCTTCTTCCTTTTTCACCGATTTTTCATTTGAAATTCCCATAGACTTACCTCCAATATTATTTTAAACAATATTTGTATATATTTATACATTTTACACATTGTATTTAATATATATATTATGTATATCATGTATATATGTATCTATGAAAACTTTCTATATGTTCGCTTCATGCACCCTCCGTTGATGCCTCGGAATTCTATTTGAAGTAATCACTACGAAGTCTTA
>JAFCZU010000627.1 GCA_019314185.1 Deltaproteobacteria bacterium
CTGACGGTGCTTTGCATCTAACACCTTAAGATATACGGCTGTATATTGATACTTACGATGTCCCATATAAACCGATAGGATTGGCAAGGCATATTGAGGCGATTTTCCCTGATCTTTGATCTGTTTCAAGGTGTTTATGGCAAAAGAATGCCTTAAACTGTGACAGACAGGAGCGCCAAAACTAGTATTGGCTATAATCCGCCGGGGCTGATCTATGCCGATATCTTTAACTGCCTGATGAAAAACAGGATAAATTCTGTTATTCGGCAACCTTTTGCCATTTTGTCCGGCTAACAGATACGGGTTTTGATTTTCTCCCATAAAGGTATTCCGAACAGCCAGGTAATTATTTATTTCATTGATTGCCGGTTTTGGAACCGGTATCAGCCGGTCTTTGCTGAACTTGGTTTTTTCAATATAAAGCGTTCCTTCCCTGTTGCGATAGTGCTCAAGTCGCAGCCTCAGTGGTTCCGAAATTCTCGTACCGCACCGGGCCATCAGCACGATAGCAACATAGGCGGTTAGATCTTTAAAGAAATGCTTCTGGCTGTTTCGTATCCTTTTTTGAACAGCTAAAAGCAATTGCTCTGTTTGATCCGGAGAAAAAACAAAGGGGATATAAGCATTTTCCGTACACAAAGGAATATCCAGTAACGGGTTTTCTTTATAAATCCCTTTGCGTATCAGGTATTGAAAAAGACCACGTAGCGCTGACAAAATACCATTGACAGTCCGCGGTTCACCTTTGAGTTCTTTCCTTAACTCGAGGAAAAACCGAGGCTCAAGACTTGTCTGATCCGCTGATTTCTCTACAAGGTATCGGTCAAAGGAGCGAAGCTGTGATCTTAAATTTTTATCAGTATAGCCAAGAGACCTGCGATAAGCGATATATTCTTCAAATTGTAAAGCCATAAAACTTTTAAAGAGAATCATCAAAGAGCACCTCGCACATCAGCCTGGTATGGATATGAATATAGCGTTGGGTGGTCTGGATTCTATCGTGGCCCAGCATCTGTTTGATTTCAAAGACCGATGCTCCGGTTTCAAGCAGGTTCTGTGCATATGTATGTCGCAGCCAATAGGCCGATGAAGACAAGCCTGCCTTTCGCATACAAAGGCCGACATCCTTGCTGACCGCAGCAGGCGTGATCGGCTCATATGGAGCGCGAAGACTTAAGAAAAGACGCCGCCGGTTGCTTTTGGCTCTGGTGCCGACAATATAAGCCGCGATGACCTTGATCGTAACTTCAGGCAAAGGAAGCTTGATAGGATTGTTGCTTTTACGGTCTGGCAGATGAATTTCACACTGGCCAAAGCTTATGTCATCCAGAGTTATCAAACTGATTTCCTTTGGACGAAGACCCAAGGTATAGCCCAGATGAATCATGGCTGATGTTCGAAGCGCCCTGGCGGAACAAGTCGACAAACTGTCAAACAACCGCTGCATTTCATCAGGTCGTAAAAATCTCGGCGGTTTGGCCTGTGCAAACAAAGGAGCACCGACGATCAACGACGCTAAATTCCGTTTTAATATCCTGCGATCCTGATACAGATATCTTAGAAATTGTCGAACATTGGATCTTTGATTCTGGCGCGTTATCGGCGTAAAATTCACATTCCTCTCGGACAGAAAAGCGTCGATATGCTCAATGCGGATGTTGGGCAGCTTAATATTATGTCTTGCAAGATAATCATTTAAAGCTTGTAATGTTCTTCGACTTCGCAGAAGCTGAAGATGATAAACCTGCCTGGTTTTTGCATAGTAGAGCAGGTAATCCTCATAGATTTCAGGCAATTTTTGAATCGGTTTTTCTACAGGCCGCTGGATTCTGTTTTGCTCAAACAGATACCGGGAAAGTCCCCTTACCGCACGCAATGCAAGGATAAGTCCGGATTCTTTTTGAAAGTCTTTTAATGTGTCAAACGTAAAAACGACATCCCATGGGATTGCCCTTTGGTTTATAAAATAGAGAAAATGCTTCAATGCCTGCTCATAACGCATACAGGTGCTGTCGGCATATCCATTGGATATCATCCATAAAACTTTACCGCTCATTTGCTGCCATCAGTCTCCCTTAAGCGAGTGGCCGATAAGATTACATATCGTGGCCGGGTCATATTTTTCCATTTCCTGCTGAGATTTAAGAAGCCTTAAAGGTTTGTTCGCAAGTTTTTCAGGCAGCGACAGCACCTGAAAAAAATAGCCGTCAAAAGCGATTAAGTCTTTATCAATTAAAGCATTGCGGGCCTGCAGGTATTCATCCGTTGAAATCCTTAAAAGCGAACAAATCTTATCGTAGCTATAGTAAGAAATTCCATTTCGATCTGACGCCAATATAAGAAACAGGTAAAGCAATAATTCATGATGGGTGAGGCTGTCCCAAAATCCGTTACGTAAAAAGCGATGCTCGATAAAAGCAAAACTGCCAGTTATCCTGCGTACTCGATTCGGAGAGAGTATTTTTGTGTTTATCATTTTTCACCTCCTTTGCGCCCATCTTATAACCGGATTTCATGAAAAGCTATCGAGTATCCTTTTGCAAGATTTTAGTAAAAACAGTTAACATCTTGGAATAACAATAGTTTGTCCTCCTAACGCGCCTCTTTTTTTATTGAAGGGTATAAGCCTGTATGTACCCGGCTTAATTATAGATAATTGTTTTAACGCGTCTCTTTTACAAGATTGTTTCAAACGGCGTTTTTTATCCCGTTTTTTCTGTAATTCACGGTTTCGATCACAATAATCCGGGCGCTGTTTTCGATAATTCCGATAATATCCGGGATGCTTTTGAACCCACTGTTTATGGTAATCCCTTTGATCGTTTTTGTAATCCGGATCAGATGCTATTTTGCTTTGTTTCCATTTGTTTTTTCTGACACGCTGGCAGACTTTTCTGTTGCAGTACTTTTGCTTTTTTACACGAGGATTAGCAGGAATCATTCTCCCGCAATTTGCACATTTAATCATTGTCTTCATGGTATTTTTTACCATAAAAACAAAAATGTATAGTTGGATTATTGCAGAAGAATAATATCTGAGAAGAAAGTAAATAAATTAAGATATGGGGGAGGATAAAACTGAGGGGCTAATTGTTCTTACTGATTGTCATACAATTTCTTTTGTATTCTGATGACAACTCAAGTATAAGAATTAAATTCAAAGAAAATATATTTATTTGACACCTTGGAAAGTATATCTAAAAACTCACAACATAACTAAACTTGCAACATAATGACCATGCCTTGACACCATGCCTTTACTGATTCATACACTTGACATTGGTCACGAATTACATCGGCAGGCGACGATATATCTTCCCAGTCGTGGTACTCGGCTTCGTCTTTGGGAGCCACAATAATGCGCATATTATCCTTCTTTCATCAGTCTAACGCCCACAATCACCTGACAGCGGAAGCCGCAGGCTGTAGCTGATCAGGTGAATTGTGATGTTATACGTTCACCAATTATACCGCTAAGAATGTCGGAGTACCTGAGAACTACGTCTAATTGTGCATCTTCTAAACAATAGCCAAG
>JAFCZU010000168.1 GCA_019314185.1 Deltaproteobacteria bacterium
TGGAATCTTCAATCGGAAGCACAAAACAGGCGGCAAGCTGTCCGAGACGTCTGCCGGCATTCATAAGGGTTGGTGAATTAGGCAAAAACCAGAAATTCGACAAAAGTTTGAAAAATTTCTTCTCTGTTTTTTTAACATCAGCTCCGAGTTCAAAGGTTGTGTCTGCGGCAGCTATAGTTTTAGCCACCCTGACAAACAGATCTTCCGGAGTCTCCTTTACTTTTCCGTTGCGGTCTTTTCGTAGATACCGCTTTTCCAAAACAACCATCGCATTTTTTGAAAGTGATATTGCCATTGTTTTCACCGTAATTTATTTTCGTAAGAGTTCACGGTTCAGAGGCGCGCTAACTTCCTTGTTGTCCTAAATCTACAGACACAATCTTCGAAACGCCCTGGTTTTCCATGGTAATTCCGAAAAGCGTATCAGCAAATTCCATACTGCTTTTATTGTGTGTTATCATGACAATTTGAGATTTTTCACCTATGATTTTAAGCAGCTCATTAAAACGGATAATATTTGCTTCGTCGAGAGGAGCGTCGATTTCGTCCATTAAACAAAAAGAAGCCGGTCTGATCAAATAAATAGAAAAAATAAGCGCTATTGCGGACAAGGCTTTTTCTCCTCCGGAAAGAAGACTTATTCGTGTTAATTTTTTTCCAGGAGGATGTATCATGAGTTCAACACCTGTTTCAAGTGGTTTGTCAGGCTCAGTAAGAATGAGCCTGGCTGAGCCTCCTTGAAAGAGACGGGGAAATACTTCACCAAGTTTTTCATTAATCAGATTAAATGTATCGATAAACCGTTTTTGGGTAATCCTGTTAATTTTCTTTATTAAGCTTTGAAGGTTCTCTAATCCTGTTATAAGATCATCATACTGTTTGTTAAGAAAATCAAAACGTGTTTTGAGCTGTTCATATTCTTTTATCGCGCCAAGATTAATATCGCCGATATTGGCGATCTTTTTCCTGTATACCGGCAGTTGATCTTCCATTTCATTTACAGGCATTTTATGAACTTCAAAGAGCTGATTAAATTCCGGCCTTAATTCTGATAAACATTTATGATAACATTCTTCAATACGGGTTTCAATGTTATCCTTTTTTAAGCGCTGCCGGGATTGTTCTATCTCAAGCAATTGGATTTTCCGAAGCGCATCATCACGTTTGCTCTGCATGTCTGATATAATATTGTCGTTGTTTTTCAGATGGATATCAATGGCGTGATAATCGGCTTCATTACTTTCAACCGCCTGCTTAAGGAGTTTCATGTCATCATATATACCGAAAAGAGTTTGTTCATATTCTGTAATTTTCTGTTTTGAAACCAATTCCATCTGTTTTTTTTGTAAAACTTCATTGGAAAGCTGCTTGAGACGTTCTATTACGTCGTCCATGAATTCTTCAAGCCGTCTAAGGGTATTATTATTGTTTTCCAGTTTAGCGGTTAAAGCTGTCAGCTTGAGCTTGAAATCAACAATCCTTTGATTAAAACCATCTATTTCAGAGGATGCCATGTCGATTTTTCTTGATGTTTCAACGATCCTATCCCGCGCTGTTTTAATAATTCCGCTGGTTTCAGTTAGCGCGTCTTTATATTTGGACAGCTTATCATCAGCTTCGCTTTTTTCGTCTGAAAGCCGGGCACGATCGAGAAGTATAATTTCAAAATGACGTTTGGCATGTTTAAGGTCTTCGGTTGTCTTATAAAGGGTTTTTTCCGCTTCAATTTTATTTTCTTTGGCATCGTTGTTACGTTCAATCAGTTTTTGCAGGTCTCTTTCAATTGTCCTGACATCAAATTCCAGTTCTTTTTGATATTGACGGTCGGATTTCAGTTGGTCATCCATCTTTGCGATCCGGCGATTCAGCTCTTTTACTTCCTTCTTTTTTGCAAGGATTCCGGACAGATTTTCTTTGCCGCCACCGATCATAACTCCCTGATTAGATATAATATCGCCATTTTTTGTAACAATAGTTTGAAATGAGCCATTATTGTTGAATATTTTTATTGCATCTTCAATATCGGCGGCAATAACCACATGTCCTAAAATGGCTTCAATTGTTTTTTTAAACTCATCTTTAACGGAAATATGATCTATAAGCTTTTCATATATACAGGTTTTTTCTTCATGGCTGCGTTCGATTTTCTTTATTGATGAAACCGGTATAAAACCGCTGCGTCCAGCATTGGTTGTTTGAAGATAGTTTATTGAGTCAAAGCCGGCTTTTTGATCTTTCACAAGAATATACTGCAATGAGTCTCCGAAAACAGCTTCGACTGCTGTTTCATAGGAAGACTCCGTTTCGATGACATCCGCTATAAGGCTAATAACATTGGATGAAAGCGTAGAACAGCCAGCCGGTTGTTTCTGGTTTTGAATTTTCATTATGGCCTTAACACCGTCTTTGTACCATTCGAAATTCTCTTCCATCTTCTTCAAAGTAATATGTTTTGACCTGATCTTGTTCCGTTCAAATTCAATGGTCTGAACGAGTTTAACCTGCCTGGCTAACTTTATGTTTTTTTCGGCAAGCTTTTTCTGAATAAGATCGATTTGTCTGCTGAATTCGTCGATTTCTTTTGATAAAGAATCAAGTTTTGCCTTGGTTCCTGTTTTTTGTTTCTGGAACTCTGCGACTCGATTGTTTGCTGTCACCTCCTCCTCATCTATTCTTTTAAGGCGGTTTTTAAGACTTTGTTTGATGCTCGTGGTATTCTGACATAAGTTTTTATATTGCACTTCTCTTGCCATAATCTCGACAAGATCTGTTTTATATTTATCTGTTTTATGGTTTAACTCTGATAAATTATCCCTGATATCCTGTGAAAAAGTCTGTTCATGTTCAAGAGATGACCTGACATTTTTTATCTCATCCTCCATGATGACATTCTGATTTTTAATCTGAACGATTTGGGATGTGATATCCTGTTTTTTCCCTTTAAGCTTTTCGTGTGCCCCTTCAAGTTCTTCAGCTTCCTTGAAAAGCCGTTTAACATCTTTGCGGAGATGAAACAGATCATTTTCAATTTTGTCAATATTGCGCTGTGTTTCAAATATACTCGTTTTCTGGTCCGCAATTTCCTGGTTTTTTTGCGAGCGATTGAATTTAATCTCTTCTATAACAGAATCAAGCTTTTTAAGTTTGGAAGTATGCTCAACATTTAAATCATTGAGATCTTGCAGCAGAAAATCTGTTTCTTCGATTCGGCGCGTGTAATCATCATAATAGTTCAGCGCAATGAAAACCTCTAATTCCATTATATGGCGCTGATGTTTTTTGTAAATTTCCGCTTTTTTTGCCTGACGTTTTAGGCCGGCCATCTGCCGTTTTATTTCAGCAATTATGTCTGCAACACGTAGAATATTCTGATTCGTATTCTGTATTTTACGCAGAGCCTCATTTTTACGGTTTTTATACCGTGTGACTCCTGCAGCTTCTTCAACAAACAACCTTCTTTCTTCAGGTCCGGCTTCGGTTATAACCCCAATGTTGCCCTGTTGAATTAAGGCATATGATTTTGCTCCCATGCCGCTTCCCAAAAAAACATTATGAATATCTTTAAGCCGACATGTCTGTTTATTAATTAAATAGGCGCTTTCACCTGACCGGTAGAGGCGTCTCGTTAACATAATTTCAGTAAAGTCTTTAAATTCTTCAGGAGTAGAGCCGTTATCATTCGCAAGGATTAAGGAGACCTCTGCCATATTTAATGGATGTTTTCCGTTTGCGCCCGCAAATATCACATCTTCCATGGACTTGCCTCGGAGTTGCTTTACGCTTTGTTCACCCATAACCCATCTTAGCGCATCAATTATATTACTTTTGCCGCAACCATTAGGCCCTACAATCGCGGAAATACCAGTATGGAATTCAATGCTGGTATTTTCAAAAAATGATTTAAATCCGGCAAGTTGTAGTTTTTTAAGCTTCATACGAGGAATCTCCCATAATAACTGTTCAGGTGGATAAGCTGAAGAGCGTCAGAAAAAAACGCATTTTGAAGCCATGTCCCTCTGTCCCCCTTCAGCCTGATAACCTGCAGCAGTTATCTCAAAATATATTAAACATATATAATATATCAATGGTCTAATTGTAAAGAGAAAACACAATTTGCGGTATAATTTAGTTGCTTAAACACAATATGTGGTGTAAATATTAAAACAAAAATCAGAGATCGGCAAAAAATATTAAATATTTGAGTTTTTATGAAGCCATCCCCGGCTTCTGATCCGCAGCAAACTGCCACAATTGCTTGTTAAAAACTCAACTTAGGGATAAAGTAATGTACATTTCAAAAAATCATAAAAACATTTCGCTTCCACAAGGATTAGAACGCCGTATCCTTCACGGGTTGGCTTGTGAATGGAAAACAGCTCTATGGGTTTTAGAGTCATCTCACAGAAAATTGATGCACAGGCCACTCTTCAGTCTCAGGAATATGACGAGCAGGCTTGGATATTGGTCCAGCGAAAGGCGTGAGATCTGTATCAGCCAAAACTTTATACTTCACCATCCCTGGGACGCTGTGCGTGAAGTTCTTCTGCATGAAATTGCCCATCAGTTTGCAAACGAGGTTTTAAGCGCCTATGGTGAGCCGCCGCACGGCCCAAAGTTTTGTATGGCCTGTAAGCTTCTCCGTGCAAATCCCAAGGCTTCAGGAAATTACAGTCCGCTCCATGAACGGATTTTTCATGAAGCGCTGAGTCCCGAAGATAAGATCCTGCTTAAGGTCAAGAAGCTCATGGCCCTGGCGGAAAGTCAAAACCAACATGAAGCTGAACTGGCTATGGCCAAGGCCCATGAGCTCGTTGCCAAATACAATGTAGATCTCATAACCCGCAACGAAGACCGGAATTTTATAAGCGTTTTTGTCGGCACCCCTGCTTTGCGTCATTTTCGGATAGATTATCACCTTGCTCGCTTAATACAGGACTTTTATTTTGTGTATGGACTGTGGGTGCCTGCCTACGTGCTGGAAAAAGGAAAAATGGGACGTGTACTGGAAATCAGCGGAACAGTGCAAAATACAAAAATAGCGTGCTATGTCCATGACTTTGTTCAGCAATTTATTCAGTCCCAGTGGCATCAATATAATAATGACAAGAAATTGAATCACTATCGCATGATTGATTTTTCAGTCGGTATCGTACAAGGATTTCGTTCCAAGCTGAAAGTACAAAGCAAAAAAGAAAAAAAAAGCACAACCAGGCAAGCGCTCATCAAAATTACAGACCCTCTACTCATAAAGTATGCCGATCATAGATATCCCCACACCACTACGTTAAAAAGAAGAGTTTCAAATCAGAATGACAATGTATTAAAAGACGGAATGAAGATTGGCAGAAAACTGGTTATTTCCAAAGGAATTACTGATAAAGAACCCGGGAAAAATAAAATATTCCAGATAGCGTCTTGATAAACACAAGATCCAGAAATTCCAGTTTACTGTCCAGGATGTTTTCTGAATAGTTAATATTTAAGATCCGACCCTGTCGGTTTTCTTAAAATGACAAATAATATTTCAACACAGATTGCGACTAAGCGGGAATTTTTAAAAAAACGATATTGAAAAGAAAGCTGACTTATTACGATAAATCGAATAACAGATAACAGGCATTATGGAATTTTTAGGAAAATGGTCGATAAATAATCGTGTTACAGTGAATTTGGTCATGATTTTTATCATTGCAGCCGGGCTTATTACAGTAATGAATATGCGCAGGGAGCTTAATCCCCAGTTTGCTCTTGATATGATAAATGTAAGCGTGGTTTATCCGGGGGCAAGCCCGGAGGATGTTGAGGAAGGCATATGCGTTAAGATCGAAGAAAAAATCAAGGGGATTGAGGGCATAGACCGCACATTTTCCAATGCTTACGAAGGCAGGGGATCGCTGACAGTTGAGCTTGATTCAGATGCGGATGGCCAGAAAGTGCTGGATGATATTAAGGCAGAGGTTGACCGTATCGACACCTTTCCAGAGGATGCCGAGGACCCTGTTATTACTGAAATAATAAACCGGAATCCCGCCATAACTGTTGCCGTATATGGTGATGTTTCCGAAAAACTCCTGAGGGAGATTGCTGAAAGAATCAGGGATGATCTTACCGACACCGAATCGATTTCTTTGGCAGACCTTGTGGGAGTGAGAGACTACGAGATATCCATAGAGGTGTCGGAAGAAAACCTTCGACGATACGATATTTCATTTGACGATGTTGTTAGAGCCGTTAAAACCGGTAGCGTTGACCTCCCGGGCGGAGCCATCAAGACTTCTCATGGAGAAATCCTCATAAGGGCTAAGGGACAGCTTTATATTGGCAGAGAATTTGAAGAGATTCCCCTTATTACACTAAAAGACGGCGCCGTTGTTCGGCTCGGACAGGTTGCAACCGTTATAGATGGTTTTGAAGATATTGATATGAAAACGAGGTTTAACGGCAAACCAGCGGCCCTTGTCCAAGTAAACAGAACAAACACGGAAGATCTTATACAGGTTTCAAGAACTGTAAGGAATTATGTGGAAAAACATAGAGATACAATGCCTGAAGGGGTCAAACTTGCAACATGGTTTGATTTGTCTCCGCTTGTTCAGGACAGGATTGATATGCTTCTCCGCAACGGGGCTCAGGGAATTGTGCTTGTTTTTATTGCCCTGGCGCTGTTTTTAAACCTGCGTCTGGCATTCTGGGTCTCTGTCGGCATACCCATATCCTTTATGGGAGCCTTCCTATTTCTCGATTATAACGGTGAAACCATAAACATGATCTCCCTTTTTGCTTTTATCATGACCCTCGGAATACTGGTTGATGATGCAATAATAATTGGAGAGAACATCTATACTCATTTCAAAAAGGGGAAGTCGCCTGCGGCTGCTGTGGTTGACGGCTTAAAGGAGGTTGGCGGCCCTGTTGTAATGGCTGTTGCCACTACTATAGTCGCATTTATACCTTTGCTGTTTAT
>JAFCZU010000628.1 GCA_019314185.1 Deltaproteobacteria bacterium
CGACATTACTGCCAGAATCCAGGCGATCTTCCAGCCCCATATCGGCAAGCTGTTCTGGATTAAAGCGGAAATTTCATCCGGCCGGGAGAAAGGCGGTTCTTTTTATTGCGATCTGGTCGAATCTGAGGAGGGTGGAAAAATAATTGCCCAGATGCGGTGCACTATCTGGAGCCGGGATCTTGCCAATATCAGACGGCAGCTCAAGGAATGCGATCTTGATCTGAAGCTCGATGACGGGACCGCAGTCGGGTTTCAATGCTCCCTTCAGTTCCATCCCCAATTTGGTTTATCCCTGAAGGTTGTGGGGGCGGATCCAGCATTTGCCCTCGGTGAATTGGAACTCAAGAAAAAGGAAATCCTGAACCGGCTTACAAAAGAAGGATTGCTGGAGCCGAATAAACGATTACCCGTCCCGATGCTTCCTCAAAGGATTGGATTGATCACCAGCAAGGGCAGTGCCGCTTGCAATGACATCCTGAAAACTTTTAGTTCATCCAGTTTCGGCTTCAAAATTTATCTGGCTGATGCCACCGTTCAGGGAGTCCAAACGGAACGATCTGTCCTTAATAGTCTTGAAGCCTTGTCAAAGCTACATCTTGATTTGGTCATCATAGCTCGGGGCGGCGGGAGTAAGACGGATCTTTTTTACCTGGACAATGAAGCCATAGCCCGGCATATCGCAGGATACAAATATCCTGTCTGGACCGGCATAGGCCATGAAACGGACATTAGCATCCTTGATCATGTGGCCAATAGGTATTTCAAAACGCCTACCGCCGTGGCCGAGGACATTGTCGCTCGTTTCGTGGAAATGAAACGCCATCTTGAGGAAGCCGAGAATCGTTTTCATTCCACTTGGTCATATCGTTTCGATATAGACAGAAAATGGCTGGACGACACAAAGACGGGCATTGTGCAAGGCACGAGGAAACTGCTTGATTCCACCAAGAGTTTTTTGTTGGGGTATGCGACCACCCTGTCATCAAAGGTCCAGGACAGTCTTTCAAATGAAAAATCAAGAATAGCCGTTTCAAGGAAGGTAATTGCCACCGCACCAATCAGTCTAATCAAACAAGCCAATGAACGCCTCAAGGAAAGGACCGATTCTTTTGCTGCCAGCTATAAACGGCAGATTACAGGTAGCCAGAAGGACCTGTTGAACCTGAAAAATCGATTTCAACCTGAGCGATTCATCCAGAGAATATGGCAGGAAAAAGAGTGTCTTTGTGATTGGCGTGATCGGTTCATTCAAAGATTCAATTCAAAGCTACATCTGCAGGAGCAACAAGTTCGCCATTTATCCCGCCGGTTCAGGCTGGAAACGATCATTCCCTACCTTGGAAATGAAAAAACAAAACTGACCAATAAAGCGGCGACCCTAAGAGCAGTCGATCCAGCCACCAGTCTGAAAAGAGGATTCTCACTTGTATACACGGACGGCGGGGATCTGGTAAAATCCATTACACAAATCAATCCCGCCAATACTATTAAAACGGAAATCAGCGATGGGCGAATAATCAGCACCATCAATAAGACCGAGAGGAAATAAAATGGCTGAAAATCAGGATGACCTTGGCAAGCTGACCTATGAGCAGAAAGTGGAAAAATTGGATGAAATTTTAACCCGCCTGGACAATTCCGAAACGCCTATCGACAAATTGGCTGAGGATGTCAAGCTGGGTGCGAAACTCATCAAGGAACTGGACAAGAAGCTGAAACAGGTCGAAACTGAAGTCCGGGATGCTTTTAAAGAACTTGAGAGCAATTCGGAGACAGAGTGATCGTTCCCTATGAAAAGCTTAGCGCTAAAGCCTTACGAGGACTCATCGAGGAATTCGTCACTCGCCCAGGCACTGATACCGGATACATGGAAGGCGGCCTGGAGAACAACGTTGAGATGGTCATGATGCAATTGAAGCTTGGGGATGTGTTCATTGTATATGACGAGAGCACCCAGACAGCGAATCTTGTGCCGAAACAGATGGTCAAATCCCATTTGAAAGAAAAATGATTCTGAAAAAAATCATATC
>JAFCZU010000169.1 GCA_019314185.1 Deltaproteobacteria bacterium
AACATTTCAATCTCAGGGTCATACTTGATCACAGCATTAATATTATTAATTTTCATTAAATTCATCATGGTAACACCTCATTTTCTTTTAACCATTTTTTAATACTTGCTACTGTACCCTTATCAGTATCAGGGCGTGGGGGAGGTCGATGATAAACTCGGACCTCATTGAAAAGAAACACCTCAATCCGAGATCCTTCATGTTCAATCAACTCAGCACCAAGAGAACTAAACAAAGCTTCTATATCCTGCCATTTGATATTTGCGCTCACAGGGTGTGAGAAGATTAGTTCAAGTGTTTTATGGTGTTTACGTTTCATAAAATATTTAGTACTATGAGGCGGTACCAGTGTCAAGAAATAATTTGACTACACTTTAGTAGTGATTGAAGGACAGAACCATTAAGTGTAAAGAAATAAATCAATGATATTAGCTATTGGTGACTTATTTCTTGATTTTGTAATTGCGAATCTGAGTTTACCTGTTTCTTAATTTCCGGCTGTCACCCACACGAAGAGTTACATTCGTTGAATCAAAATATTCTATCAGCGGTATCAGAAATTTGCGCGATACTGATGCCATATCCTTAAACTGCGGAGTTGTAATTTCTTTGTTTAATTTTAAATAATCAACCAGCCTGCTTTTTAAATCATTTACTGCTTCTGCATAGAAATATAGATCCTCTTTTATCTTGAGTATAAGTCCTTCTTCAACAAGAAGCATAAGCACATCTTTGGCTCGTGTGGCATCAATGTCGAGAGTTTTGCTCAACTCTTTGAAATACGGGGGAGTTAATTTGCTTTTCGCGTAAGCATCTATGATTTTTTTCCTTATGACAGACTGGTCAGCTTCAAGTGAAACAGTATGCGAAGAAAGATGAACGGAATCTTCTTCCTGTATGATTTCTTTGTTGTTTATCAGTTGGCTGAGCATTAGATGGAACAGTTTTGAATTCAGAAAAGAAGAAAACTTGGATTTGAGTTCTTCTTTTGGCATTCCGGCCTTAAGAGGATTAGATTTATGGTAATTATCAAGATAATTACATGATTCCTTTTTTAATTTTTCAAGATTATTATTATGAATGTAAAACCTGCTGTCTTTGTCAAAGCAAACAATTGTCTTTTTTGACATAAGACCCTGCATGGCATTGTTAAGCTGCTTTTCAGACAGATTTGTCATTATTTTAAGGTCGGAAAAAGAAACACCCAGATATCCGGATTCATTAACATGATAGTCAATTATTTCTTCAGGTTTACTGTCGTCAATAGCTTGCAGCCCCTTGACAAGTTCAGGTTTAAAACCTTTATGTTTTTGTGGAATCGGATTTAATATATGTCCGCCGCCGATAGTGTGTACAGGTGAGTAGCTTCTTATGACGAACCTGTCGTCTTTAACAACGGAAACAGGTGAGTCTAACCGCAGTTGCGCTACTGTTGTTTTGCCTGGAGAAAGCTCGTCTTTGTCAAGTAGCACAAGGATTCCCAACACTTCACTGGTTCCGGAATGAAATCTGATACGGGTACGGGTTTTTACGGGTTTTTTATTGTTGTCAAGCAGGTGGAAGGATACGTCTAACATATAGCTTGGGTTTAAGTCTCCTGGAGTTGATAAAACATCGCCCCGGTTTACGGCTGTTTTATCAAGGCCCTGGAAATTTACAGCGGTTCGCATGCCTGCTTCAGCCATGCTGACCGTTTCGTTATGAACCTGAATCCCGCGGATCTTTGATGTAATGCCGGAAGGATATACCATGATAATATCTCCAGTATGAATAGACCCGGATATCAATGTTCCTGTAATAACCGTGCCGAATCCCTTCATGCTGAACACCCTGTCAACCGGAAGACGAAAAAGGCCGGTTAAAGGCCGCTCAGGAATCGTAGCGCTGATTTCATCGAGGGTTTTAATAAATTCCGGAATGCCGGAACCTGTTACAGATGATACAGGTATAATTGGGGAATTTTCGAGAAATGTGTCTTTGAGAAATTCTTTGACGTCATCCTGCACCAGTTCCAGCCATTCTTCGTCAACCATGTCTGTCTTTGTCAGGACGACAAAACCGTGTTTTATGCCGAGGAGAGAACATATCTCCATGTGTTCCCTGGTTTGGGGCATTACACCTTCATCAGCGGCAATAACCATGGCGACAATATCAATTCCTGTGGCCCCGGCAACCATATGTTTTACAAATTTTTCATGACCCGGCACATCGACAATTCCAAGATGCCTGCCGCTCGGAAGGTTCATCGACGCAAAGCCTAATTCGATTGTTATGCCTCGAAGCTTTTCTTCCTTTAATCTATCTGTATTTATGCCTGTAACCGCCCTGATAAGAGCGGTTTTCCCGTGATCTACATGACCGGCCGTGCCGAATATTATCTGTTTCAAGTGAGATATCTTCCTTTTAGCTCTTTGATCTTTTGTGATAACATCTGTGGATTTATGTTCCACCAGACCCAAGTGGCTTACCTCGTTTTGTTATGATAATTATTTATTGTGTTTTGGTAACTTGGTCCAAAATTTTCAGGGCATGTGTTTTAAATTGACTTATTTCCATGATTTTCATGTGGGCACCTCCTCTATAAAAGGATAGTCGTCAATCTAAATCTAATGGTTAAGACAAGGGCAAAAAAAGGAAGATTTAGGTATTTGAAAAAGGCTTGCGAATCTTCTGTAACCTTTTAATTCTATTGTTGGTGATCCCAAGGGGAATCGAACCCCTGTTACCGGCGTGAGAGGCCGGTGTCCTAACCGCTAGACGATGGGATCACTAAAGAAAATTTATACTTTGAATATAGAAATGGACTGGCTTTGTCAAATATTATTTTGTGGATTATTTGGATTCAACCGGTTTCTTGCCTTTCCTGAATCCCAGAATCAAATATATTAGAAAACCGATAAAAGGAATAGATGCTATTACTACCCAGAGAGCTTTTTCCTTTATTGTGCCAAAATTTTTTCGTGCAGCATCTACAATTGCCCAGATTGTCAAGAAAAAAAATGGGATGGATATAGTTAGAACTACGGTAATTGTTTCCAGATTCATACTTGCCTTTTTAAAGTTGTAACTGCTCAGAGTGTTTACAAGCGATTCGATTTTCACCCAATATTGAAATTATTGTGCTAACTGCTAATAGCTAATTGCTCATTTTAGCTATTATTGCGTTTTGTGAGTCTTTTTCCTAAAAACCTTTAGCCTATCTACCTGAGTACTAAAAGTTTAGATATTTTCAGAATAGTATTAGCATAATATTTGCTATAGTTATACTTCAATAAGATTTTATAGGCTTTTTTGTTGTCTATTCCAACATGCCATCCATAATGATTCAGGTAGTTGGCAATGCTGACTATGGCGTCAGCATGCTTAAACAGGTCTATATGGCCATCATTATTACCGTCTTTTGCAAGGGCAAGGGCGTTGCTCGGCATAAACTGAGCTATACCCATAGCGCCCGCATAAGACCCACGGAGAGCTGCAGGATCTATTCTTTCTCTGCCCGCATATTTGAGAAGGGCAGTAAGTTCATTATATGCCCATTTTGATTTAATCGCCGCTTTTTTTTCAAACTTATTTTTTGTAAGTCCGGATGAACCTGATACCTTGTTCCACAACATTTTTTTTACCTGTGGATCAGCAAGGGAAGCCATGGTTGAGAGGGTGTTTAATATTGATCTTTTCCCAAGATATGTTCCGAGTTTGGTTTCAACAAGGATGATGGCAACGATGATTTCTTTGTCAACATTATAAGCGCTTTCCATATTCTCAAGAGCGGTTTTATGCATTTTTAAATATTCTTTTGCCTTGCGGATTGATCTCCATGCGATGAACTGGTCATAATTCAGTCTGGATTCCTGATGTTTGAAAAACAGCGTAACACCTGCTGTGTCGAAAAAGACTTCCGATCTATTGTAAAGCTGATTTATTTCTGCTTTGTCAAAACCGTCCTTTATAAGTCTGTTTTGCAGCGATTTAAAATAGCTACTGCCTATTTTGTTCGCATCTGCGTTGGCTGTTAGAAATAAGTTTAAGGCAAACAGGCATATAAAGAAGATTATATATTTACCGTTTGTTATTCTATTTTGCAAAGGTCTCGGTTCCTTCATTATATTTTTTTTGTTTTATGGTAAATTTAGAACTAATTGCGAAACATGTAAAGAATCCTGGCCCAGAGGATCAGGCTTTGGCTATCCCCAGAGGGGATTTGCTTTGTTAGCAGTTCATTGATTTATTGAAATCACAAATATCAAATTACAAACAATTTCCAATGACCGAAATTCAAAAATCTGTAATAATTTAGCGCTTTGAAAATTTGGCTGTTTTCGTTGAGATATTGTTAATCCGAAAAAAACATTATTTGAATATCTAACAAGGAATTTCGAATGATGAATTGTGGAATCGCTATGCTTTACTTTTTCGTGCTTTCGTGATGTTTTTTTGATTCCTTAGGTCTTCCAAAGAGATTTTTTGCGTTGTTTAATGAAATTGCACCACGTTTCCTGTTTGTAAATGTTGATAGGTGGTTGTATCCTGCTGACAGCAGCATATTCAAAGCTCTGTCATAATGTTGTCCAACGCCGGCAGGGCTATGGGCATCTGAACCTAATGTAATACTTATTCCTGATTCATGACATTTTTTTAAAATGTTTAGTGAAGGGAAAGCATCGCCGATCGCATAGTTATATCCGCTTGTATTGACCTCTACAGTCAGATCTTTTTTTTTTATTTTTGATAATATTTTATCAAATTTTTTTTCAAATGAGATTGCAGGTTTCCTGTTGAATTTTTTTATAAGGTCGATATGACATACTACATCAAAATAGTTATAATCCAGCATTATTTCAAGCTGTGAAAGATAAAGACCGTAAACATAATCGGCATCCAGTCTGCCGTGTCTCCAGTCAGAGCTGTGTCTGACAATATCAAGGTCGCCAGGGAAATGAAGTGAACTCCCGATAACATCAAACGAATATGTTTCTGTGATATCATGAAAAATGTCAATATGTGCCGGGGAAAAATCTATTTCAAGGCCGACTTTAACTTTAATGACATTTTTATATTTTTGTTTTAAAACCCGCGCCGCCTGGAAATAGAAAGGGACTTCTCCCGGACTCATTGAAAGCGTTTCGCCGGATTTGTGCATGGTAAGGTGATCCAGAAAACATATTTCTTTAAGGCCGATAACAATAGCTTTTTGAATGTAAGCCTCCATGCTGTTCTTGGCGTGATTGCAAAGCATGGTATGTACATGGTAATCGATCATTTCTTTTATAATCCATTTCTTGATAGTCTTTAAATGACATGCTATATATTTTAATGTCAAACAATAAGATGTAGTCGAGTGGTCGAGTAAGGGATTGGGGGATTTTATGATTATCAATTAAAAAGGTAGAGCGAAGCGATTCCAACAATCAACAATCAACAATCCAAGGTCATTTAACTTGTGAAAAAGAATTCAAAACCTGTCTTTTGCTGCCAGTCGTGTGGTTATCAAACTCCTAAATGGATGGGAAAATGTCCTGATTGCGGGCAGTGGGATACATTTGTTGAAGAGACCCGGGCATCAAAATCTGACCATGGAACCACGCCTGGTCTGTTGTCTCACAAGGCAGAACCTGTTCCCATAGATTCTATTGAATTTGATGATGAATATCGTCTTTCAACCGGAATTCAGGAATTTGACAGGGTGCTTGGGGGAGGACTTGTTCCAGGGACCCTTATTTTGATAGGCGGAGATCCAGGAATCGGCAAATCCACACTTATGCTGCAGGCTTTATATGGACTGGCAAACTCAGGTTATAAAGTGCTTTATGTTTCCGGCGAGGAATCTGTCAGGCAGATAAGGATACGCAGCGAAAGACTGTCTGCGGTTTCGCATGATTTAATGATAGTGTCTGAGATAGACATAGAATCGATCATTTCGATGGTTGAATCCACCAAACCGGATGTTCTTGTAATAGATTCGATTCAGACAATGTTCAGTTCTGATCTTACTTCTGCTCCCGGTAGTGTCAGTCAGGTTCGGGAATCAGCGGTAAGGATTATGCTGACAGCCAAAAAGACAGGCATTCCGACATTTCTTGTGGGTCATGTTACAAAGGATGGAGCGATAGCCGGGCCAAGGCTTCTGGAGCATATGGTTGATACTGTTCTCTATTTTGAAGGTGATCGGAATCATGTGTTTAGAATTTTGCGTACCGTGAAAAACAGATTTGGATCAACCAATGAAATCGGTGTATTTGAAATGAATGAAAGAGGTCTGGAGGAGGTTGCAAATCCTTCGGCGGTATTTCTTTCCGAACGTCCTGAAAACGCTCCCGGCTCAGTTGTTACAGCCAGTATGGAAGGTACAAGGCCTATTCTCGTTGAGCTTCAGGCTCTTGCCGGTAGTACAAGTTTTGGGAATCCACGGAGAACCATTCTTGGCCTTGACAGCAACAGGGTAGCATTGCTTGTGGCGGTGATAGAAAAAAAACTGGGAATGCATTTAATGGGTCATGATATTTTTATGAATGTTGCAGGAGGTGTAAAGGTTGATGAGCCGGCGATTGACCTGGCGATAGTTTCCGCTGTAACATCGAGTTTTTTAGACAAATCAATTCAGGACGGCACACTTGTCCTTGGCGAGGTCGGGCTTGCCGGCGAGGTCAGGGCTATAGGCCGTGTGGAAACCAGGGTTACTGAAGCAAAAAAAATGGGTTTTAAAAGATGCCTTGTGCCGGCTAACAATTTAAAACGGATGAGCGGGATAAAGGGAATAGAGCTTGTTGGAATAAAAAGGGTGTCAGAGGCTATTGAAACATTATTTTAGCCCGAATATTTTATGAAAAAATCTAAACATAACAAATGGGCTGATCATTATACGCTAAAGGCGAAAAGGGAACATTTTCCAGCGAGGTCTGTTTACAAACTCAAAGAGATACAGAAAAAATATAAAATTAGGCTCCTGGCTTCTTTATGCGGCGGATTTGGCAGGAAAAAAGGGGGAAGTGGTGGGGATTGACCTGAAGCCTTTATCTAATGAAATCTCCATGAAGCTCCCATCTAATGCCAGGATGTATGTTGGCGATGTTTTATCCATTAGTGATGATTTTTCCGGATTGATCAGGGAAAATTATAATGTTGTTATAAGCGATATGGCGCCCGCAACAACCGGTAATAAAACTGTTGATGCCGCAAGATCTTTCGAACTCTGCAAAACAGCGCTGGAAATAGCTCAAAATGTATTGATTTAGTGAAGACAGGTTTCAATAAACAGAAAAGCTTCAAACCGGAGAGCAGCAGAAAATCAAGTAAAGAAATGTATATTATAGGATTTAAGAAAAAATGAGACTCAATTGCTTTTTATGAACCGTGTTAAGTGTTAGGTGTTAAGTGTTAAGGGTATGATTAAACAGGCAATTGCTTTAACCTAGCACATCTAGCACCTATCACCTGACACCTGACACCTGATGAATTTATTTTGTTACGAATTCATCACTATTTATTGAGCATAAACCAGCCACCCCTTACATAGGCTACATTCTTGTGGCCTGCTTCTACAAACCATCTTGTTGCTTCTGCGGATCGTGTACCTCTGGAACAAATAATTTTGATTGCATTATTTTTTCCCAGTTCATTTACCCGTTCACGCAATTCTTCAAATGGTACGTGCATTGTATTTTCAAGAGGATAATTTTTTGCTTCATCAGATGTTCGCACATCAAGAACCAATCCATTGTCGAGAGGTTCCGCAGGATTTTGTGAAACTATGCCCTCTTCCTGGTTCAATGCAGCCGCTCCCAGTACATAGAGTGGATCCAAAACAGAGGCATAAGGTGGCGAGTAAGCAAATTCGAGATCCAGGAGATCCTCAAGACGGCCTTTATTTAGCAGGAGATTTCCCAGAACATCGACACGCTTAACTACATTTCCTTCGCCTGCACCTTGAAAACCCAATATTTGCAGTGTGTCGGGATTGTAAATCAGCTTTAAAAATATATTTTTATCTTCAGGGTAAAAGTGAGCAAGATCATTGAAAGTCCCACAAACAACCCTCGTTGGAATTCCATACCGCGCTGCCATGGTTTCCGACAAACCAGTAGCAGCGACATTATAATCAAAGACCTTGACACAGGCGCTTCCCGCTACTTTCTTAAAGCTGGTTTTTCGGCCTGCGAGTTGATCTCCTACTGCACGGCCCTGTTTGTTGGCGAGAGAACCGAGGGGAATAACCGCCTTTTCGCCATGGAAATATTCTACTTCTATGCAGTCTCCGGCAGCATATACGTCTGGATGGCTTGTTTGCAGGTTTTTATTTACTGTAATCCCCCCGTGTTTGCCGATTTTCAAACCCATCTGCCTGGCAAGTTTAACACGGGGACGCACCCCGATACCTACAATAGCATACTCGGTTTTGATGGTCTTATTGTCTGTAACAATCTCAAGGCCGTCCGGTATATCATTGATCGTTGTAACACGGCAGGACTTGTGTAACCGAACCCCTTGTTCTTTTAAATGTTTCTCAACCATAAAAGACATATCAGTATCGAGTATTTGGGGGAGGATTCTGTTTTCCATTTCTATCAGATCTACTTTAGCGTCCCACATGGTGGTAAAAGCTTCGGCCAATTCGATTCCGATAAAGCCGCTTCCGATTATAGCTATTTTTTCAAGCTGTCCGGTCTCCAGTTTCTTGCGCCAGACTATGGCATCTTCAACAGTTTTAAAGGTAGATATTCGCTGGTGATTTGCAGGAATGCCGGGCAGTATAATAGGCGTTGCCCCTGTTGCAAGAACCAGCTTATCAAACTGTAGATTTTCCGCATCGCCGGTTTTTTTATTCACAAGGCTGACTGATTTGCTTTCTATATCGACATTTGTCACAATTGTTTGAATGCGTACATCCAGGCCTTTAACATTTTTAAAAAACTCAGGATCCCGTAAAGTACCCCACGAAGTTTCCATCAATGCTCGTGGACTTTCTATGTCACCGGATAAATAATAAGGTAGACCGCATGCGCCATATGAGATGATTTTCCCTCCATCTATCACGGTAATACGGCTTTCCGGCATTAATCTTTTTGCCCTTGCTGCAGCTCTCAATCCCGCGGCAGAAGCTCCTACAATAACAATTTTCAAACCACTATTTTTCGATTTATTCATCACTGCCCCGCTTGTTTGTGAGACCCTTGTATTTTTTCCTTTTCCAAAGGCCTCATTGCAAAAAACCGGTTGCGTGTCAAGCGGTAAGTTGATAATTATATTTTATAGATTTAATTTTTTACGAATTTATTAATTTTGATGGCTTCGTAAAAAGTCTTTTGTGAACGGGTTTGAGCATTTTGGGGAAAAAGCAATTGAGATGCTCATCGTCAAGAAATGCAAGCTGTTTGAGGCCCTTAGGCCGAGTTCTTGCATTTTAGATGAACATTTCAATTGCGCCCAAAATGGTCATGAAGTGAACAAAATCGATTTTTTACGAATTCATTAATTTTGAAAGGCACGGAATTTGTTCAAAAAAGCTTTTGAGTTTGATATATATTGATTTTGTTTTATCAATCTGTTATTAAAGGTAAATAAATGTAACTATAACTCCAGGTGGTTAAAATGACAAAACCCAAACTTATTGTTGTATTTACAACTGTATTTTTCACGGTAATTTTCTGTTCATTTATATTTTTCTCGTTTCTGTTGCACCCCGGCGACCTCTTTGCTGCTGAAAGACCATACTATATCGGCAACAGGAAATGCCGCCTCTGTCATTTCGAATACTTTAGGGGATGGGAAAAAGACCCCCATGCTAATGCTTTTGTGCGGCTGGGAAGGATGCAAAACAATCCCTATTGTTTAAAATGCCATACCACAGGTTTTAACGGGCCCCAGGGTTTTGTCAGCGAAAAGATTACACCGGGATTAAGGGGCGTTCAGTGCGAGGCCTGTCACGGGCCAGGCAGCAAACACAAGGACAGCCCTTACGACAAGAAGGCGCTTTGGATTGGAAGAAAAATAGATTATCAAAGTGTTTGTATTAAATGTCATGACCGCAATTGGACACCGGAATTTGATTATGAAAAATATCGTAAGCGGATTGAACATAAAATAGAAATTAAAGCAGGGGCTAAAGCAGAAAAAAAGGTGTTGCCAAGATGAAAAACTCAAAACTGATTAAAATCGCTTTTACTGTTTGCATTTCCTTTTCTCTTATTTTTGGCTCTATTATTTTATTAAATATGAGAGATGTTCCGGAATACACCCATATGATTAACAGCGGGAAACAGATGCATGAGTTAGCATTAGAGATGAAATTACAGGTAAAGAATTATCTTTTCTGCAATCAAAAAGATTCGTTAGATAATATTAAAGACAAGATAAGCGAGTTGCGAAAGACGCTCTGTTTCTATGAACAAACAGCCTTTGCCGAAAAGTTGGAAGAGTTTTTCAAATTTTCCGCATGGGAAGAAGCCATAAACATTTATGAGCGATTATTTGATCAGCTTGTTTTATACCATAAAGCCATTGATGAAAACATTGCCGAGTTAAGAGATTTAGAAAAAAATATTCTTGCGGTCATATATTCAAAAATGAATCCTGAACGCGGCATCATTGCCATTCAGGAGATTAGCATACATGAAAAGGGGTACATGATCTACAGAAATTATTCCAGACGTTCGGATGAAACTACTTTTGAGGAAAAGCGGAAGGAAGCGGTGGCACATTTTTTAATCTGGGCGCAGAAGGATAAAAGGATTGGTGAATTAATGGATAAAGACAACCATATCTTTAGAAATATTGTAAATAACTATAAATATCAGGATGATACTATTAATGCGCTAAAAAAGGAAAATAACGAAATAATAAACATGTCCGATAAGTTTTTTGAAAGAGGAGCTCAGGAATTAAATACTATCTATCATCATTGCGCTTTTCTTTCCGTAATGCTTTTGATTATATGGCTGATCATCGTTATCGCAATTGCAGTGTCCCTGTTTTATGATAAGCGCGATGCTGGTAACTTCAGTCGAGAGGTCGAGTAGTTGAATGGAGAATTGGTCGATTACTCAACTAATTGCGGAGCAAAGCTGAGTTTACATATGCTATATCCAAAACACACGAGCATACGGGTCAAGATTATAGCGGCCATGTGTGCATTGCTTGTCTTCACTGGACTGGTATCTTTCTGGGCCAGCTATATGCACGAAAAAAAGAGCCTTCTTATCAACATGCAGGATAATGCCCTTATCTTGAACCGTGCGTTGATTATCACCATCATAAACCAGAGAATTATTAGCGAAAAGGTAAGCCTGCAGGCGCTTGTGGAAGAATTGTCCCTGACTGAAGGCATTTTTGGCGTATGGGTCATAGATGCTGATTCTCGAATTACATCCGCCACATTCAGGGAGCAGGTTGGCGAAGTTGCATCCTCAAATCTTGTTTTAAATGCCCTGCAAAATGGTTACTATGTCAGCGGATTTGACACCAAGATGGGAGAACAGGTCTATTCAGCAATTTACCCTTTTAAAAAGGGAGATAAGCTTATTGGTCTGCTGGAGGTTGCCTTTGAATTGCGCGAATATTTGCGCGCAGACCCTGAAGATCAGGCACAGCTTGCCGCTCAAATAAAGAGAGACAGCCGTATCATGGCTGAATCTCTCAGTTACAGCATTGAAAACATGCGGGATGTAAATGAACTGATCCACATTCAAAGATTAGTGGACAGATTAACAGCAGAATCAGAGATTATTTCTCATATTATGATTGTTGACGACAACAGCCGTATTGTGGCTTGCAATAGTTTGGATAAAGTCGGCATGATTGCCGACGACAAGGGGGTTAAGGCAATTATGAATGGGGCGGAAATCTATACCAGGCTGTCCCCGCGTCAAAAAATATATACGTTTGATATGCCGCTTAGAATCGATGGTGAATTTAAAGGAGCGGTAAGCATCGGTTATGA
>JAFCZU010000629.1 GCA_019314185.1 Deltaproteobacteria bacterium
GGTCTTACCATTACATCTGATGCCTTTAAGTCTTTCATGTGCAATTCTCCTTTTTTTGTGATAACATATCGTAATTAGCGTTATTAATCCAATGGTTGTAAGATTGGTTTACTTCCGAATTACCCCCTTTTTGTCCGCAAAATCATGTTATCAAGCCCAACGTCTCCGCATCACCTACAAGCAGGGAAAGGGGCATTTGCAAATGCTACGTTTTCATCAAATTTGGCAAATGTTACAGCCGCCCGACCCTGCTTGTTAGAGTGTGTGCGGTTGTTATGAGGTGGTCCAGCCGAGATCACCATGCAACAGTGATCAAACCATCGACTTCTAGAAAATGGTTATCTCGTGAAACCAAAGTCAAAGCCCACTGTTTAGCGACAGCAGTAATCCAGATATCGTTTTCCGGAATAGGACGTCCCTTCAGACGCAACGCATTCTTTGCTCTTCCGTAATGTAAGGAAGTGTCTGTGTCGCAAGTAAGAACTGAACAGCTTTCAGCAAACTCATCTATTCTTGCCATATTAGCATTCGCATGAATCGACTTGTAGGCACCGTAATAGAGCTCTCCCAATACAATGCTTGGTACAAAGACCTCGTTGGCTTTGGTCAGTGCTTGGCAGACAGCAGGATCATTCGCAAAGATTGCAATTACTATGTTAGTATCCAGCAAGAATCTACCATTCATCAAAATTCACTTTCTCGCACCCTACTTCGATGGTTTGAGTAATAGTCGCAAGATCTTCAGGCTCGATAGTACCCGCAAAGCGCAACAAAGCTTGACCTTTCACGCCATGAACTTTCGCTTTTGTTAAGGTTCGGGCAAATTCTAATACTTGGAACCGTTGCTCAATAGGCAATTTGCACAGTTCTGCATTAAGTTCGCTGTTTAAATTCGAATTCATTGCAATTCTCCTCCCTTCTTTACTACTTATGGCTACCAACTTAAAGCGGGACACTTTCCGCCATTTTGGCTCTATGGCTGATTGAATTTACAGTTTTCGGTGGATTCGCTTTGCTTAATCCACACTACGAACTTACGTCGGTAGCCTGAATCGTAGGGTTATTAAGGAGCGTAAGCGACGATTCCACCAAAGCAGCTGTCCTGCCTTACGTTGGTAGCCGTATTTATACAAGATGAAAAAAATAGAATTAATGTAAATGATATAAATATTATTTTCAACATTGAACATTTCATGCCATTATCTATGACTTCCCATTAGGCGATTTTGTCCCAGATTTGTAATGAACATCATAAGTATTCCTTACCGGACATAGCCAGTCTGTGATTCTTGCAATCGGAGGTGGTAGCCACAACAAAGTCGCCATCTGTGGGGACAATCATCTCGCAAAACTTCAAGGTCATATGTTTGTGATCTTTTCCATTTGAGTTTCCAGAGGTTCTAATTCTTCCTCCCGTCCGAATTTCCGGAACTGCTCTCGGAGCTCTTCAATCTTTTCTTTGAGCCGGGGCAACAATTCTTTCTGTATCTTTTCTCGCACCGATTTGTTAGATCGCTTCATTTCTTCTGCCAGACGCTCCAATTCCTTTTCAAGCTTTTTGAAATCCTCGGTCTCGGGGATGCTCCCGAGGTCTTCGAAAAATCGCTCGAACTGTTCTTTAAGATTCCCAAGCCCTTTCTCAAAGTTCTCCCTCATATCACTGAAGACCGCTGAAGATTTAGTGGAACCTTGAACGGTCGCACCATCTTGCAGTGGTGATCCCCCTTTTTGGATTTGGATCACTTCAACGGCTTTTTTTTCCTCATTTTTGGGGTCCGTTATGATGAAGAACTTGGAGTGTTCATTAGCAGCGTTGGCAAACTGCCGTTCGATCGCCAAGTCCACCACGTAATAACCGTCTTCTGAATAGAACACGCCCGTGACTTCGCCTATGTGGTTTTCTTCAAAAATTACCCGGTCACCCTCTTTCAAATCTTGAACCTGATCATAACGAATTTTGATACAAAGGTCGCCCTCTTTGCACCCCAAAAAAATCAAAGCTAACATCAATGGAATCAAAACAATCAAAACTCTTCTAACCATACTTTACCCATATATTGTGGTTGGAATCCCCATACCTCAACCAACATATAACTTGCCGGCAGAGTAACTCAAGAATTCAATAGTTTTAATGCAGATAGGGTTTGTATATCACAAATTCTAAAGTGTTTCAATTTTGTTAAGTGTATAGCAGATAGCACAGGTCACGGATTGAAGATTTTTAAAGCTAACCGCTAATGGCTAATGGCTTAATTAAACAGATAACACATTCAGCTAAGTGCTAATGGCTAATGGCTTTTTCACAAATCTTCACATCGGTAAATAAGCTGAAACTATTGCAAGCATTAAAAAAAATACTTTTCGGACTGGCACTAATTTATTAGAAGGTTAATATGTCACAAACCGTCTCAAAGGTCTATAGCTATCTTATTGCTTAATATTAATTTTAACGATATGTTTAATTTTGGTTACACTCAAATAAAATAAAGGTGATATTAAGGCAAAACAAATACTAAAAATCGGAAACATATCCAAAGAGGATTATGAAAGCAGAAATTTTTGCAACAGGTGATGAAATACTTACAGGAGCTGTAATTGACAGCAATTCCGCCTATATTGCTCAAAAGCTGGAAGAAGCAGGTATAGAGGTAGTACGGCATGGCTGCGTGGGTGATGATGTTGAAGCTATTGCAGCTATTCTTAAAGAGATAAGCACACGTGCTGATATGGTTGTGGTTACCGGCGGGCTTGGTCCTACATTAGATGATATTACAGCAGAGGCAGCCGCAAGGGCGGCAGGTGTTGAGCTTGTGTTCGACAGAGAGGCTATGTATTGTATTGAAAATTTTCTTAAAACACAAGGCCGCGACGTTATTGCTTTAAACAAGAAACAGGCCATGCTGCCGGATGGTTCTGAGTGTCTTGTTAATTCTGTTGGAACAGCCCCTGGCTTTGTGCTAAAAACAGGCGGGTGCGTTTTTTTCTTTCTTCCCGGTGTTCCCTCTGAAATGCGCAGGATGCTTTCAGGCGGGGTACTGCCCTGGATAGATAAGTTGCAGAAGGGAGAAAGAAGTTTTAGCCTTGTAAAGACCATATCAACATTTGGTTTGACCGAGGCTTCTGTAAACGAACGGCTGGCCGGTTTTACAGAGAAGTTTTCGGGGATCAAGCTGGGGCTGCGTGCCAGATTTCCGATAATTTATGTCAAACTTTATGTTCGAGGCAAGGATAAAGAGAGAGCAGATATTCTTCTGGAAAAGGCTTTGGAATTTGTATTGAATAAAATCGGCGAATTTGCATTTTCTACCGACGGTGAATCTATGGAAACTATAGTGGGCAGCCTTCTTCGCAGGAAAAAGGCTACAATAGCGATTGCTGAAAGTTGTACAGGCGGTCTGATATCTAACCTGCTTACTAATGTGCCAGGCAGCTCTGATTATTTTCTCTTTTCCGGTGTGACATATTCAAATAAAACAAAGATCAAGGTGCTTGGCGTGTCAGAGGCCACCTTGAAGAAATACGGAGCTGTGCATGAAGAGACTGCAAAAGAAATGGCAGATGGTGTGCGGCGTATTTCCGGCGCAACTTATGGTATATCAACAAGCGGTATTGCCGGGCCCGGCGGAGGAACCAATGAAAAGCCGGTTGGAACGGTCTGCATAGGA
>JAFCZU010000170.1 GCA_019314185.1 Deltaproteobacteria bacterium
AACATTAAAACCCGACTCATGTGTAATCTGAAAAAGAACGCCATATTTTTTCAAGAGAAACAGTGCATATAACAACCTGTTATCTTCATTCAGATCATGAAGGGGATAGTCGGACGAACTCCAATTTTTGATTATTTCTTTTATTTCGATTTCGGGAATAGGCGCTCCGGTATCCTCAATTTTGACATATACATGTGAATCATCATGACTTGTAGAAACAACCAGCTCCTTCAATTCGCTATCTTTCATAGAATCTACCGAATGTCTGATTATCGCCGACAGAAAAATGGAGTAATCGGCTTTTGATCCTGATATTTCCGGAATTTCTCTGTCCAATATTAGTTTCTTTTTAATATTATGCTTAACATTCCGGTAAAACTGAAGAAATTTCATTTCAATCTCTACAAGCTCGGACAAATTAATTCTTTGTAAGACAGTATTACTCAGGCTATGAAATTTTCCTGCCACATCATTAAACAAACTAAAAAGCCTGTTCGCTTCTTTTGCAATCAAACCGGAATCATAAATTATTTTTTTGCAGCCTTCCAGGATTTCGGCATTTATATTATATTCATTATTTACAACAAGCTTAAGACGCTCAGCCTTTGCCTCCAAAAGCTCAGAACGCCCCAAAATCCCATTTAAGGGGTTGGCAAAGTCGTGAATAATACCGGAAACAAGTTCCACAAAAGTTGATTCAAATTCTTTTTCCAGTTTCTTGAAAACTTCTCTTTGTTCCTTGCTTCCATTCATTTTACCCCCAATTCAGGCATTGTCGAGTGGTCAAGCACTCAAGTTTCGCACCCTTGATTTCTATCAATGTCAAGACGATAAGGGTTGAAAATAACATTTTTACAGCGAATTCATTTGCTTACATCTTGTAACCAGCACCCTGTGCGACATACATTATGATCAGGCGCAAAGAAGATATAACATATTGAATTTAACAACGTATTAAGCATCAATCTTATACTTAATTGATTGGCGCCGTTGTTAAAACCACAGGCAGTATGTTTCGCTTTAAAATTTATTTTTAGCTCTTATCGTCTAACGCTTCGGCTAAATTAAAGAATGCGGAACTTGAATCAAGTAGTTGAATAGTCGAGTGGTTAACCACTCGACTAATATCACAATAAAACAAACTTGGTAAAGTACACATCTTTTATTATTTCATCATCCATAAATTTATTCAAGCTACTTTTAATTTCTTCTTTTAACTCCCTTTTGATTTCAGAAAACCCCGAAAGCTTTTTCAATGTATTATATATGTTCTTTCTTAACTCAATCTTCTTTTGTGACAATTCCATCTTTTGATTCAACTCAACCACTACATCACAAATCAGCACTCTGTCTTTCCCGCGATCATCTTTCAAATAAACAATGAAGTCGTTAAAACATTCAAACCCTTCTTTACAAAATCCCTGGTCTCTAACCTCCTGCTTCTGAGTTCCGACCTCCGGCTTCTGACTTCCAACCTCCGACTTCTGACTTCCAACCTCCAGCTTCTGACTTCTGATTTCTGATCTCTGATCCATAACAAACCAGCTGCCTGCAAGCAACACAATACACAGACATGCGATCACCAGTTCCTTTTTTTTATAATGTTCTTCAGCAACAATTCGTTTAAATACTGTCATATCTGAGTTTTTTCAAACTGCCCTTTAGTCTCAGTATTGCCTGAGAGTGAATCTGGCAAATTCTTGATTCTGTCAATTTCAGGGTCAGTCCTATTTCCTTCAATGTTAACTCCTCATAATAATAAAGAGACAGCACCAGTTTCTCTTTTTTGGGAAGTGAATCTATTGCATTCTTCAATATATTTTTAAGTTCCCTGCCGGCAAGAAGGAAAAAAGGATTGTTTTGATTAATTTTTTCCAACACATCATGCCTGCCGTATTTTACAAAGTAGCTCGAGGGCAAATCATCATTGCTCAGAATACTAACACTTCTTGCTTCATCAAGTAATTTATAATAATTATCAAGTGATATACCAAGATAATGCGAAACTTCTTCATCATTTGGATGACGTCCGAACTTTTTCCGCAACACCTCAAATGCATCTTTCAACATCGTTTCTTTGCTTCTAACCGATCTGGGCGCATCATCTCTCGCTCTTAATTCATCCAGTATTGCCCCACGAATCCTGAACTGCGCATATGTTTCAAACCGCACCTTCTTTGTTTCGTCAAATTTTTCCAGAGCCGACATCAATCCTATTATGCCGGCATTGACCAAATCATCTGTGTCCACATGATCAGGAAGTCTCAAGGCAATCCTGCCGACAATGTTCTTAACAAGGGGCACATATTTAATTATCAGCTTTTCGCGTTTTTTTTTATCAGTCATTTTTGTATAAATTCAGCCGTAAAGGTATCTTCTCAATAAATCCGGGCAGCTAATTTCAGCTTGATTCTCAGTTAGCAAGTGTTTGTTCACCACGAAGTGCACGAAGAAACACGAAGTTATTGTTTTTTTATTGGATTTCTTCGTGACCTTCGTGATCTTCGTGGTAAAACAATCATAACGAAATGTTTGCTCACAGTCCTGAAATACAACTCATGCCCGGACTTTTTGAGAACTTACCCGTAAAGGCACTAACATTCTAAAATAATTATTTATTTTTTATGCACAGTAAAACTGCAATATCTGTAAATTCTTTGCTTTTATATAAGGTTTTGAAAAACATGTCTTTTCTTTGTGACTGGCTGAACTATTAGCCATTATTGTCAATGTTAGACCTGCCAAAGAATTTAATAGTTCCGTTTTCATAATCTTTCGGATGTTTCAGACACAACTTTTCGATAATTTTAACCATGCTTTTACTCGCCTTTGAATCAGAGAAAATCTCTGTCAGCAATCTTTGTTTCCTTATTGCTTTTGAAACATTTTGATCATAAGGAATATACCCTAAATACTCGATTGGAAGACCAAGAAAATGATTTGTCGCATTGCTTAATCTCGTGTAAACTTCTACAGCTTCATTCGAGTTTTTAACCATGTTGACAAGCAGCATAAAGCACTTTGCTTTATAACCCTGATAAAGCATTTTGATTAAGGCGTAAGCATCCGTCAATGACGTGGGTTCAGATGAAACAACTACAATAATTTCCTTGGCCGCCATATTAAAATACATGACGTTGTCGGTAATCCCAGCAGCTGTATCGATAAGCATAAAATCGAAATCTTCATCCAATTCATCCAGCTCTTCCAACAAAGTAAACTTCTGCCCTTTTGATAACTCAACCATCCCCTGGACTCCTGAAGTCGCCGGTAGAATCTTGATGCCTCCCGGACCTTCGACAATAGCCTCAGACAGGGTTTTTTCGCCGCGAAGAACGTGGGATAAATTATATTTCGTAGTAATACCAAGAATCACGTCTACGTTAGCCAGCCCTGTATCTGCGTCAAGCAATAAAGTTCTTTTTCCCATTTTCGAAAAAATATATGCAAGATTCGCTGTTATACTTGTTTTTCCAACACCCCCTTTGCCGCTGGTAACAGCAATAACACGAGTATTGCCATTATATCTTTTTCGTTCAATTACAGGGGAAACCCCATTATCCTTCATTTTTCTTAAAACTCCTGCCTGATCCACCTAAACCACCTCCTTTACAGGGGTCGGGTTTCGGGGATCAGGGATCAGGCTGTTACGCCTGTCCCCTGGCCCCTGTTCCCTAACCTCTGTTCCCTGATCCCACTATCAGCCTTGCAAGCTTTGCAGGATCCATTTCATTTAAATCTTGAGGAACTTTTTGTCCATTAGCAACGTAAAACACCGGTTTGCCAACATGATCAATAACATTGTAAATTGAACCAAATTTTTTTGAATCATCCAACTTAGTAAATATGATATTATCATAGTTTATAACACCAAATCTCGCTACAGCATCCATCATGCTTTCCTGACTTGATGTCATGCTTAAAACAAGATTCGTTTCCATAAAAAGATCTGTCGTAAAACATTTCTTCAATTTCAACAAATAACTTTCATCACCACGACTTTTCCCTGGCGTATCTATCAGCACAACATCTTTATCGGCAAACTTGTTCAAAACTCTTTCTAATTCCTTTTTTTCAGAAGCAACTTCCATGTGAACACCCATGATATCAGCATATCTTTTCAGTTGTTCCACCGCGCCTATTCGATAGGTATCCATTGTTATGATACCTATATTTAATTTATCTCCAAACAAACAACGCGCTGCCAGCTTTGCCAGGGTTGTTGTTTTTCCATCACCTGCCGGACCGACAAAAACGGAGATCCTCTTTTTCCCCGTATTCCTGCCCGTATTTTTATAAAAAGAAGCAATAGATTGTTTCATCATATTCTCAACATCTGATAGAGTATAATGATAATTATCCGGATCTTCCGCCCGGCCATCCTTCTTCAACTCCTCTATTAATGCGCAAGTACATTGTTTAGATATACCTGTCGAAAGCAGGTGATAATAAACTTTTGACAAAGAAGAAGAAATTCTTCCATTATTTTGAATGCCAAAAACATCAAACAGAAGATTCATTGTCTCCTTTATCTCAGCCAGCTCGGCATAAACACCCCCTTGCTTTTTGAAATCCTTAATAAAGGATTTCAAATCATTAACATCCGACCTGATTATGGAAAAAGCATCTAATTCCTCTTTTTCGCATTTTTCAACTTCACTTTCTTTTAAAATTTCATACTTATCATCCCTCGCGGCAACCACCTCAAGTCTGCCATTCAGACTTCTGCTGGAAAGGACTATGGCATCCCTGCCCATATCCGCCTTTATCTTCCGCATAGCCTCAGTTATACTCAACGCATCATATCTTTTAATCTGCATCTTTTACCATCAACATACCAAGAGATTTGATATTTACATCACGAATAATTTCATTGTGCGAAAGAACAATGATATTAGGAAAAAACTTTCCCAGTATCTTACTTAAGTACCCCCTGACATTGGGCGAACAAAGAATAACCGGCGGCAGACCTTTGTCCCTGAAAATTTTGACAAACTTCTTGAGATTACCTACAACCTCTTGTATCAAAGTGGGGTCAGCCGTAACAAATGATTCATATTCCGTATGCTGAACAGATTTATTGATTTTGTCCTCAATGTCGGGAGAAACCATAATAACTGTTATATTCCCATCCGCGTCCTTATATTCCTTTGTTATCATCCTGGCCAGGGCCTGTCTCGCATACTCTGTTAACATGTCGATATTTTTTGTCATAGGCGCATAATCCGCTAATGTTTCCAGTATGGTAAGAAGATCGCGAATAGAAATTCTCTCCCGCAAAAGCCTCTGCAGCACTTTCTGAAGCATGCCAAGCGGAACGACATTCGGAATAAGCTCCTCTATAACTTTAGGATGGCTTACTGTTAGACTATCCAGCAAAGACTGAACTTCCTGCCTGCCCAACAGTTCATCTGCATGCGTTTTTACAATTTCAGTCAAATGGGTCGTAATAATGGAGGCTGGATCGACAACGACAAAACCTCTTGCCTGAACCGATTCTTTTTCTTTTTCATCTATCCAGACGGCAGGCAGGCCAAAAGCAGGTTCCTTTGCCTCTATGCCTGTTACCTTTGCGCTTTTATTTCCCGCAGTTATTGCGAGATGCTTGCCCATATGTATTTCTCCTCCGGCGACCTCAACTCCTTTCAGTTTAACGACATATTCACCGGGCTTTATCTGCAAATTGTCTCTTATATGTACCGGAGGCATGACAAAGCCCATTTCAACGGCCATCTGCCTTCTCAGCCCCTTGATTCTCTCAAGCAATTCACCACCCTGTTCTGCATCAACAAGAGGTATCAGGTTGTATCCCATCTCAAGTTCAAGACTATCAAGAGGCAGAAGAGCTTCTATGGATTCCTCAACAACTTCAGGCTGCGGCTTTTCATTCACATCTTCAATCTTCTTTGACGATTTAAATAGTCTATAAGCAATAACTCCCGAAATAAGAGCAATAGTTAAAAAAGGTATCTTGGGCATGCCTGGAATTAAACCAAATATCAACAGGATAACTGAAGCAGTAGCAATCACCTTTGGCTGAGCAAAAAGTTGTCTACCTATCTCCTTGCCGAGATCAGATGAAGCTGTAGACCTGGAAATAAGCATGCCGGCAGCAGTCGATACAATCAGCGCCGGAATCTGCGTTACCAGCCCGTCACCCACCGTGAGAAGAGTATAAATACGAGCAGCATCCGCCACAGACATGCCCTGCTGCAGCACGCCGACAATCAAACCGCCTAAAATATTTATCATGGCAATAAGAATCCCGGCAACTGCATCTCCCCTCACGAACTTGCTCGCACCATCCATCGCGCCATAAAATTTTGATTCCAATCCTATTTCACGCCGCCTTTTTCTCGCCTCAACATCTGTAATCGCCCCTGCATTAAGATCAGCGTCAATACTCATCTGTTTTCCTGGCATCGCATCCAGAGTGAATCTTGCCGACACTTCGGCTATCCTTGTAGCGCCCTTGGTTATTACAATAAAATTAATCAGGACAAGCACCAGAAATATTATAAACCCAACCACATAATTACCGCCGACAACAAAGGTGCCGAATGCCTTGATGACCTGCCCTGCCGCTCCTGAGCCCTCATTGCCATGAAGAAGTATAAGACGCGTAGAAGCTACATTAAGAGACAAACGAAGCAAAGTTGCAATTAAAAGAATGGATGGAAAAACGGAAAAATCGATAGGTTTTTGTGTATAAACTGAAAGCAGCAGTATAATTAAAGCAAAAGTAATACTGAAAGACAGAAAGATATCGAGAGCAAAGGGAGGCATCGGTATCATCATAACGAGAAGGATACCTGCTATGCCTGTGGCCAGCACAGTATTACTGCCCTTAAACAAATCTATGAAATTACCGGTTTTAACGTAAGAATCTGCCATTTTTAAATCCACTTACTGGTTACTTGTTGCTGGTTG
>JAFCZU010000630.1 GCA_019314185.1 Deltaproteobacteria bacterium
TCTTTACAACTGCCATAATACCACTCCATACACATCTTTTTAACCCCAAAAAGAAAGGAGAAGTATTATGGCAGCACTACAAACACCCTGGTATGACAAAGCTGTTGAAGCCCTTAAGCTTAATGGTAAAAGTGAGCGCACTCAAGAAGCCTACGCGCGGCATGTGCGCAAACTAATCGAGTTTCACCATGGCAAAGATCCCGACCGGATTACTGAGGAGGAACTCAGGAAATATTTTATCCATCGTCAGGACGTCAACAAGTGGCAGCCCAATACCATGCGCATCTGCTACAGTGCGATCAAATTGTTTTATCTTCATGTTGTCGAACGTGACTGGCATATTTTCAAAGTTCTCAAAGCCCCATCTGAAAAAAGGCTACCGGCAGTATTAACCCGGGAAGAGATCGATAGCATCTTCGCAAAAATTACCACTTTTCACAATTACGTTTTCCATTCAACCATCTATTCCTGCGGCCTCCGCCTGCAGGAAGGACTTTTTCTCCAGACTGCCGATATCGACGGTAATCGTAAACTTGTCCATGTTCATCGAGGCAAGGGGGCCAAAGATCGATATGTGCCACTGCCCGATGCAACCCTGAATCTCCTGCGCCGTTACTGGACTACTCACCGCAATGCCAAACTGATCTTTCCGGCCCTGGGCCGCGGCCAGAATCTTGGCCCGGTTTCAAAGACGCCGATGGCTATCGAGAGCGTACAGGGCGCTTTCCGGCAGGCAAAATATAAGGCAGGGATCAAGAAACGGCGCGTTTCCGTCCATACCTTGCGCCACTCATACGCCACGCATCTTCTTGAAGCAGGCGTAAATATCCGCGCTATCCAACGCTACCTGGGGCACGCCCAGTTGGAAACCACCATGGTCTATCTGCATCTGACCAGTAAAGGTCAGGAAAACGCTTTCGGTATTATCAACAATGTAATGAAAGGACTCGACCATGGGAACTATCGCTGATATCTTTCGTGAGTATGGCCCCGAGTACCTGGAAACTTATCAGGAATCGATTCCTGTTCTGCACCGGAAAGTAATGGGGGCTATTATCGGTTGTCGCACCGAAGTCTGCGGCGTCAATGTTTACTCATGTAAACAGTGTAACAAATCTATGGTCGTCTTTCGTTCCTGCGGCAACCGTCACTGCCCAACCTGCCAGAACCATAAAACCCGGCAATGGCTGGAAAGGCAACTCAACCGGGAGCTGCCCGGCCACCACTTCATGGTCACCTTCACCGTTCCCCAGCAACTGCGCCGTTTTATACGCAGTCATCAAAGAACCGCTTACTCAGCCCTTTTTGCAGCTTCTTCAGCGGCGCTGAAAATACTGTCCGCTGATGAAGAATTTGTCGGCGGTAACTGCCCCGGGTTTTTCGGTGTTCTGCATACCTGGGGGCGACAACTGGATTATCATCCCCATATTCATTACATCGTCCCGGGTGGTGCTTTTGATAAAGAAAGTGGCAATTGGCACTCTTCGCGCGTTGATTTTTATGTCCCGGTATCAGCCTTGTCAAAGATCTTTCGCGCCAAACTCCGGGATGAGATGAAAAAAGCCGGACTTTTCGATCAGATCGATCCAATCGTTTGGAATATTGATTGGAATGTTAATTGCCAGGCCATCGGCAGCAGCGAAGGAAGCCTGAAATATCTGGCGCCTTATGTTTTTAAGGTGGCCATCACTGACAGTCGAATCGTGAAGGTAGAAAACCGCCAGGTCACTTTACGTTACAAAAAGCAAAAGAGTTCCCGCTGGCGGACCATGACCCTTGAGGTCATGGAATTTATCCGGCGCTATCTCCAGCACGTTTTACCGACCGGATTTATGAAGATCCGCTATTACGGCTTTATGGGATCGGGCTCATCGCTAACCCTGGATGATATCAGCGCCGCGATTGAGCTGTCGCTCGATGTTTTCGTAGAATGCCGTCAAGTCCCAAAATATAAGGGAAAAGCATCGCCTTACTGTCCTCATTGTGGAGGAAAACTTGAGTACTGGTGCAGCATCAGGNGATTAACAAGGACAGACAGTGCCTTCCCGAAAACCGTTTTTTAGACGGGATGGATTTCTGTTGCCACATTCCGTCAGTCGGTTGCTTCAATACCGAAAGCAAGCAGTTTCAGGACAATTTCAGGAGTGAAAACGATATCTGTTTTATCAAAGAACGATAAACTTCGCTAAATCCTGTCAAATATACAACCCCAACTTCTATTTTCTCTCTACGGTAACGAATCATTACCCTATATAATGAGTTCGGGCTTATTGAACAATGGATTGAGTTCGACCGCTTCGCGGATCGCCTCAATCCTTATAGGTTA
>JAFCZU010000171.1 GCA_019314185.1 Deltaproteobacteria bacterium
GCGCGTGATTTAAGAAAGAAAATGGCTGGAAGAAGATGATATTTGTTTAATACCCGCATAATTTCCCCAAAAGGAGGCAATTTGTAGGGAGGAGCAAGAAGTGGAGGACGTTTGATCTTTAAATAATCGGAAACCTGTTTGTGAAGCCTGTTTCTTTTTCCCTTGCTGCTTTTAACAGTTAGTGGAAAAAGTTTGCCTGAAGGATGAAAAAAAATCGGGTAAAGTGGCACAGGCCTTTTTTTCTCCTCAACAACGATGCATTTTTTTAATCGTATGGATGAAAGCCATTTCGCTATTTGATTTGCATTTCCAATAGTGGCGGAAAGCAAAAGCAGTGGTATTCTGGAGGGAAGATATATCATTATTTCTTCCCAGACAACGCCCCTTTCTTTATCTCCTAAAAAATGCGCTTCATCAAGAACAACCAGATCAGCGGACAGTGTCTCTCCTGAATGCATGGAATCGTACAACTGATTGCGAAGAATTTCGGTAGTCCCGACAATAATCGGCGCGCCGGGATTTTCTTTTCTATCGCCTGTTAATATGCCAACATTTTCCTTGCCGAATATCTTCGAAAACTCATTATACTTTGAATTGGATAAAGCCTTTAAAGGGGAAGCATACCACGACCTTCCGCCATTTGTATGTGTGCGGGCCATTGCTTTCTCAGCTATCCAGGTTTTGCCTGCTCCTGTTGGTGCTGTGACAAGGCAGTCTGCTTTGCTTATTGCGGAAAGCGCCTCAAGCTGAAAGGGATCGGGTTTAAATGCCGATTTTTCGGGCACACCTATGGACGCAAAAACTTTTTTCAGGCCGGCATCTATACCCGGTTTTAACTTTAGTCTCCGCAAAGCATTATCGGATTTTTTCTTTCGACCTCTTTTCCCTGGCCGATATTCGTTTTGTTTATACATTAACTTTTTTGAGCTTTCATCCCGAGAGACATTTGCTTAGCTGTTTCTAAGTTATTAATTTAGATTGATTTTATCTAAGATATGCTATTATAGCATTTAACAGTCTTCAGTCTATCCACCTGAGTATTTCTAAATAGAAAGTCAGTGTTCGTTCGTGTGGGTTTGTGGCTAATAATTTAAGCTATTCAAACCAGATGTGTTTTATTCAAAAAATTAAGTAACCATTCAGCCACTAAGTCACAAAAGGACTTTAATTTTAAAGGGTTATCAAAAAGAGAAAAAAGTTATAGATACGGCGTATACAGTATATAAGATATTAAAATTATATTATATTAATTTAACATTATATTCTTTATTATAACAGCTTTAATTTATACTGGCAGGAAGTTATGCTACTAAAAAAGACGCAGACAGAGGATGGCAAGCAGGGTCAGTTTATTGCCAAGGCCTTGCGTGACCGGGAGCTTCGGAAAAAAACCTATCGGGAGCGGGCGCTCAAGCTTTACCCGTGGGTCTGCGCGCGGTGCGGACGTGAATTCACAGGCAAGAAACTTCGTGAACTCACGATCCATCACAGGGATCACAACCACGAAAACAATCCGTCTGACGGTAGTAACTGGGAGTTGCTATGTCTCTATTGTCATGACAATGAACACTCGCGGCATCTGGACGCGGAACATCATAATGCGCTGACGCCGGGTGACGAGCAAGAGCCGCTTTTTACCCATAAGCCGTTCGCTGGTCTCGAAGCCTTGCTGAAAAATAAAAAGTAGCTGATCAATTCCTGGATCGAAAAAAAGCGCATAAGGTTCATTTCGGCAACGTTTCACATTCTCCACAAAAGAAAGCAAATGAGGTAAGCCCATTGCTCTGGTTCATTCTTGCTTTTGCAACAGCATTTTGCGTCGCTACCGGAGATGCCTTAACAAAAAAGTTCTTTGGTCATTTTTCTCCTTATGAAATGGCTATAGCTGTCTCTTTGTATAGCCTTCCGTTTTTGCTGATTACCTTCCCTTTAATTACCATTCCCAAGTTGGATAATGTGTTCTGGCGGAGCGTTTTAATATTAGTTCCTGTTGATATCTTTGCGTTATATCTCTATATGAAGGCGCTCAAGCTTTCACCTCTTTCACTTTCAATTCCTTTTTTGTCTTTTACTCCTGTTTTTATGATATTAACCGGCTTCCTCGTCCTGAATGAGAGTCCGAATGTCTGGGGAGTTTGCGGAATCTCATTTGTGGTGGCAGGAAGCTATGTATTGTATGGCTCAAAGATAAAGCATGGATACTTTGCTCCATTTCGCGCTATCCGCAAAGAGTCAGGATCATGGTTGATGCTTGTCGTTGCTTTGCTCTATTCGATTTTAGCTGTTTTGGGCAAAAAGGCGATTCAGCATTCCTCCCCGATATTTTTCGGCTTTTTCTTCCTTACCTCCGTTAATGTTATAATATTGTTTCTCTTCCCGTTGCTCTCAAAAATTAACTGGAATGCTTTGTTTAAAATGCCTGGCAAAGGAATATGTGTCGGGGTTACTCTCTATTTGCATATACTGCTTCATGTTTTTGCCATTAGTATGGTTGAAGCGGTTTATATGATATCCGTCAAACGAATGAGTATTCTATTTGCCGTTATATATGGCTGGCTTCTATTCAAGGAAACCGATATCAAAAGCAGAATTTTGGGAGCAGCTCTCATGTTTCTGGGAATTATTGTCATAACACTGCTGGGTTGAAAAACTATTAGCTTCGTTCTAAAACCAGCAACCATCTGGCCTTTACGGATAGAGCAATTTACTCTGTTCAGATGTTCCCAGAGGTTGGACAAATTTCTTTGCCATATTGTTTTTGAAAGTCTGGGAAAATCATACAAACTCTTGAATTCTTGGACCCTCTTTTTCAACTAAATTGAAGAAGAACTTCTTTTAATAAACCGTGGGAGATAACCCGAATCCATTTTCTCTTAAGTTGTTAAGAAAAAATACCGATAAAATAGTAAAAATAAGAGTGTTTTTTAAGGAGAAAGCAAATGCCACGGATTCCAGCTTTAAATATAGCAGTATCTTCCATCTTGGCTTTAGAAAAGAAACTTGATGTAACGGCCAATAATATCGCAAATGTAAACACGGATGAGTTCAAGAAGAGCCGGGTTATTTTTCAGACAGGAGATTCGTCCGGTGTTTCTGTAAGGATAACCAAGGTAGATACACCAGGCACAATTCAGCCTAATGGGCTGGAATCATCCAATGTGGTTTTTGCGGAAGAGTTTGTCAACCTTATTACCACGCAACACTCCAATACCGCTAATGTTCAGGTTATAGAGACCGAAGCTGAGATGCAAGGGCATATGCTCGACATTTTTGCTTGAGATGAAATCGCCTGCTATCGGCTAAGGGCTGGGCAAAAAATAATTTGGGTTTGCCATAGTTATATTTAAATTTCATTTCAAGCGTCTTGAGGCCGTCAGGCCGAGTTCTTGCATTTAATGGATGAACTTCTTAATTGCGCCCAAAATGGTCATGAATTGAACAAAATGGACTTTTTTACGAGACCATTTTTATTAAAGCTTTTTAATTTTTCCCTGCTTGCTTAAGAGACGCCTTGATAAAATCTTTGAACAGGGGGTGAGGGTCCATGGGGCGTGATTTGAATTCAGGGTGGAATTGGCAGCCAAGAAACCAGGGGTGGTTTTTGATTTCTATGATTTCAACCAGTTCGCCATTCGGCGATGTACCGCTTATTATCAGTCCGTTTTCTTCAAGTTTATCTTTGTACTCGTTGTTGAATTCATACCTGTGACGATGCCGTTCTGAAACAGCTTCTACGCAATATGCTTCAAAAGCAAAAGTGTTCTTCCGGATTTTGCATGGATATGCTCCAAGGCGCATTGTAGCGCCCTTGTCTGAGCTTTTATCGCGTGTTTGTATTGTTTTGGTCTTGTCATCATACCACTCTGTCATCAGATAGATAACAGGGAAGGCTGTATTTTTATCAAATTCGCTGCTGTGGGCGCTTTTCATGCCGGCGATATTGCGTGCGAATTCAATGACAGCTATCTGCATCCCAAGGCAGATGCCTAAAAAAGGAACCTTATTTTCTCTTGCATATCTCGTAGCGCAAATTTTACCTTCAATACCTCGTGAGCCAAACCCCCCTGGTACGAGTATGCCGTCAGCGCCGCTGAGAATCTCTTTGCAGTTTTTTTCATCTATTGTTTCTGAGTCAATAAATATGAGATTGATCTTGCAATTGTTGAAAACCCCGCCATGATACAATGCCTCGTTAAGGCTTTTGTACGATTCTGTCAGGTCAACATATTTCCCGACCATTGCTATTGTTACAGAATGTTTTGGATTTTTGTATTTCTCGACAAATTGTTCCCATGCTTCGAGTCGTGGAGCTCTTGTCCAGATATGAAGCAGTTCCAAAATTTTATTGTCAAGGCCCTCCTTATGAAATATCAGGGGGACTTCGTAAATACATTCCACATCTTTTGCTGTAATTACAGCATCTACGCTTACATTGCAGAAAAGGGCGATTTTAGCCTTGATATCCTTAGACAGATATTTGTTTGTACGGCAAAGGAGTATATCCGGTTGAATACCGATGCTTCTTAACTCTTTTACACTATGTTGTGTAGGCTTGGTTTTGAGTTCTCCTGCCGTAGCAATATAAGGGACAAGGGTAAGATGGATATAGATAATATTGTCTTTGCCAACGGTTGTTTTAAACTGACGGATAGCCTCCAGAAACGGGAGACTTTCTATATCGCCGATGGTGCCGCCTACTTCGACGATAACGACATCCACACCGTTTGCCACGAGTTTAATGCTGGCCATTATTTCATCTGTAATGTGCGGGATTACCTGAACAGTTCCGCCAAGGTAATCACCTCTTCGCTCCTTGGAAATAACAGCATCGTATATTTTTCCGGTAGTGAAGTTGTTGTTCTTGCCCAGTTTTGCGTGAGTAAATCTCTCGTAATGCCCAAGGTCCAGATCTGTCTCTGAACCATCATCTGTAACAAAAACCTCTCCGTGCTGGAATGGATTCATAGTTCCGGGATCTACGTTAATATATGGATCAAGCTTCTGTATGGTTACAGTAAGGCCGCGGCTTTCGAGAAGCGCTCCGATAGAGGCAGAGGCGAGTCCCTTGCCAAGAGAAGAAACTACACCACCTGTCACAATAATATATTTTGTATTATAATCCATATTTATTACCTTTAATCCTTACCACTTATCCCTAAATTAATTATGATGGCGTCGTAAAAAAGTCTTTTGTGAACGGCTTTGAGCATTTTGGGAAAAAGCAATTGAGATGTTCATCGTCAAGAAATGCAAGCTGTTTGAGGCCCTTAGGCAGAGTTCTTGCATTTTAGATGAACATTTCAATTGCGCCCAAAATGGTCATGAAGTGAACAAAATCGACTTTTTACGAATTCATCAATTATATGTTTTTTTAAATTTTTCAATAATCTTATTGATTTCGCTTAATCCCTCTGATTCGGCTTGTTTTGGAACTACCTGCGAGTCCTGAAGATAAATAGATTGTAATTGTTTGATATCAAAAAGGTTCTTTGAGAAATCAAGGTTTGTTTTTATATCATTCACTATGATTTCACGCGTCAGGATATTGTTTTGATAATATTCTATATGCATTGGATACCAGGTATTATCAATATTCCGCCATTTATTATATCTTAGCTCCATTGAATCTTTATGAGCAGTGTCAGATCCTTTTGATAGAATCAAACGAAAAGGACGGAACGTATCTTTATTTATCCATAATTGTGAAACAGATTCATCTGGATATTGTGCGCCCAACACATATGCTGTTTTGCCGTGAAATCGTCCAAGGCTCGCAATAGATACATCTATTCCAAGCAGATAGAGTTGATGCTCTAACAATGCCCGGCAGCGGTAGAGAATGATATCCTTATAATGGTCAAACATTGATTCATGGGTGGTTGTGATTTTCCCGTCGATTACTGTCAACGTCTGACCCTTTGAAATAACACGAAATCTTTGAATGTTTTCAGACCGTATATCTGAACGAAACTCTTCCGGGAAAACATATTTTAATGTTTCGTTCAGTTCAACTGTTTTTGTCTCAGAGCTGCTATTATATAAAATCTGTCTTTGAGAAACCAACAGGGTTTTGGTTTTACCGTATTTGTCTGTCATTAATTCCAGGATATGCGGGCCCTGTAATACATATGCATTTGCAGGCAGATAAAAAAAACCGATTGTTGCAAGGCAAAGTAAAGAAATATATAATTTTAGATAATTAATCAAAATTCAGGTAATTTCTCAATAAGGGTTTGCGCAAACCCTAAGTTTGATGGCGTCGTAAAAAGTCTTTTGTGAACGACTTTTGAGCATTTTTGGGAAAAAGCAATTAAGATGTTTATCGTTAAGAAATGCAAGCTGTTTGAGACCGTCAGGCCGAGTTCTCACATTTTAGATGAACATCTTAATCGCGCCCAAAATGGTTGTGAAGTGAACAAAATCGAGTTTTTACGAGTTCATCAAGTTTTGGTAACTAAAAAAGTAACAGTTCATGGTTTATGGTTTTGATTTTTGTTTCTATGCTATAAATATATTGTCTGAAAATTTGGCTCCTTCTCCAAGTTCTTCTTCAATTCTGATAAGCTGGTTGTATTTGGCAATTCGATCACTTCGTGACATGGATCCTGTTTTTATCTGACCTCCGTTTATTCCAACAACAAGGTCTGCAATAAAGGTGTCTTCTGTTTCACCTGACCTGTGAGAAATTACAGTTGTATAACCTGTCTGTTTCGCCATTTCAATGGCATTAAGGGTTTCGGTAACAGTGCCAACCTGATTCAGCTTGATCAGGATGGAGTTGGCTATCCCTTCCTCAATGCCCTTGCCAAATATTTCCGGATTTGTCACAAAAATATCGTCACCTACAATCTGAATAGAGCTCCCCAGGCGGTCGGTCATCAGTTCCCAGTTGTCCCAATCCTGTTCTGCGAGGCCGTCTTCTATGGACAGTATAGGATATTTATTTATTAAATTTTCATAATAGTCGATCATCTTTTCTGATGTCAGCTTTTTATTTTCTGATTGCAGGATATATTTTCCGTTTTTATAAAATTCGTTTGCTGCCGCATCCATGGCAACGCAAATATCTTTGCCTGGTTTATATCCGGCAGATTCAATAGAACTTATGATTAATTTTATTGCATCTTCGTTTAATTTAAGGTCGGGCGCAAAACCGCCCTCATCACCAACAGCGGTATTTAGTTTTTTCCCTTCCAATATTTTTTTGAGGCTGTGAAATGTTTCTGCCCCCATCTGGACAGCTTGAACAATTGATTTGGCCCCGACAGGCACTATCATGAACTCTTGTATATCAAGATTATTGCCGGCGTGAGCCCCACCGTTTATTACGTTCATCATGGGAACGGGGAGATATCTGGCATTTATCCCGCCGAGATATCGATAAAGTGGTAATCCATAGGCTTTTGACGCGGCTTTTGACGCGGCCATTGATACGCTGAGAATTGCATTTGCTCCAAGTTTTGATTTATTGGGCGTGCCATCGAGTTTTATCATATAGTTATCAAGAGCTTCCTGATCTGCCGCATCCATGCCCCGTAAAGCAGGAGCAATAACATTCAGCACATTCTTTACAGCTTTTTTTACACCTTTTCCTCCAAACCGTTTTGATTGTCTGTCTCGGAGTTCCAGAGCTTCACGGGTTCCTGTTGAAGCTCCTGAAGGGACTATCGCGCGTCCAATTGCACCACAAGAAACAATAACATCTGTCTCAACTGTTGGATTTCCTCTTGAATCAAGGACTTCTCTTGCTTTAATATCAATTATTTCAGTCATTTCACTCTCCCGCTAAATGGATTAAGGTTTGCCTGATATTTTAGTAATAACAACAGGTTAAATAATTATTACTGTTAGTAATATTGTTAATTCCGAACTTGACAAATTATCGAAAAATGATACCCTGCTTAAACTGTTATGTCAAGAATCGGTCGTTGATTTAATTTTATACTGGTTACCATGGAACACATAAACCTTTATACCAAAGCCCATCTTTTTGTATCGGCAATAAGAATAATTGAATATAAGG
>JAFCZU010000631.1 GCA_019314185.1 Deltaproteobacteria bacterium
GGTTCCCCGGGTATAAAATGAAATAATGGATAAATCCGAAATAATTTTGCTTTTGGTTTTAGAATATTCATGGTCTGGCTTATGTAGTTGCTATAATATTGAGCCTTGTCTTTATGAATCTCATAGATTATGTCATTGTCATCTACATATTGAGATGAATAAGCAATAGTATATGTGTCATCTTCACCAAATCCTGCTTTTCCAGCAATAATAAAAGTCATATAATAATGAAATTCAATGTCCATGATATCCTCCTTTTATTTATGAGCAAATCCCCATGAAAACGACAGACCAAATTTTTCTGCTCCTACTACTCTCACAGCAGCGAGAAAAGCAGAAGCGCACCATTCTTTCATATGTGCTTTTGTAACCAGATCGCTGTAAAATTTAATGTCTACTCTCTTCCTTTCTATTTCATTTCCAAGTTCTCCATAACCATAGCAAAGGTCATGAGGTAAACAACATTTATATGTGATATCCTTCCATTCACAACCAGTGAAGAAACCCATAAATTCATCAGGCAATCCGGAACATCCATCAAACTTCCATTTTTTATATTTGTCTGAATTGGATTCGATACGTTTAATCAGATAATCAAGTTTGAAGTGCCTGCACAATTCAAGTGCTTGTTCTGTGGTTATCATATTGTTGATTTCTGGAAGTTTCATTTTATCCTCCTTTTTATAAAATCAAAACCTTTGGTTGTGTAGGCGTCTAAGCTAATCTTTGCACGGCATATTATATATTAAAAATGAAATCATATTGCAAATTATTTTGTTTTTAAAGACATCCGGTTAGTTCCCAATAAAGAGTCTATCGATCTTTACGAAATAAGGCTTTAAAAAACCCTTCCCTTTTGGCTTTTATCTGCACATAAAGCCCTTTGTCCTTATAGATTTTTCCGGCCTCTTCCGGCATTATTACCTGCCTTTCCTTTCCAAATAATTTGAGCAATTTATCCAGTAGGTTTTCAGGTGGAATTCTTATTGTCATAAACTTAACATCAATATGTGTTTTGAAATTGGTAATAGTTCAGCCACAAAGGCACTAAGATTATAATATAATTCGCTTAGTGCCATTTTTAATAAACGATATATGCTGCATCGACAATATTTTTAGCGATAGATTCCTCTTTTTTTGATAAAGTTTTATAATTCATATCCTTCCTTTGTGTCTTAGTGGCTGAACTATTGCTGAAAATGTAGTTTCGAGCATTATCAAAGTTCAAAATACAGATCAACTATTTTCAATTTCTTTTCCACAATGTTTACATACTTTCGCTTCCTTTTTTATCAATTCAGCACAATATGGGCATTTCGTCATTGTTGCCTGCTCATAATCCTTTTTCTTTTTGTTCCCTAATATTATCATATCTATTGCCATTATTACATTCATGGATATCCAGGCTAAAAATAATATATAAATACTTGTACCCAAATAGATTCCGATTACTAAAAACATTGCAGCAATTCCTACAATAACTTTCCCCATATACATATACCCAATACCGGGAAGTAGAAAATTTAAACCAATTGCCAACGGAATACTTTTTTCTTTTAATTCAGACATTGTCATCCTCCTTTTGCTTTGAGTTTTTCATATTACGATATTTAAATTGTATTATAATGAAACAAATCGACAACCGTTGACATAAATGTTGCGCTATAATATTAAAAACAAAAAATCAGCCACCAAGGCACCAAGACACAAAGAAGAGATATGAATTATATTATATATCTTAGTGTCTTCGTGACTTTGTGGCTGAATCATTACGATAAACTTACGATAATTAATATCCTGAATATCCTGTAAAAAAAGGAGATAAGCATGGAAAGCAGAAAGCCTACATACGGTTCAGCGGTCAGGATGGCGGAACTTATACTGATGCTCTCAAAGGCATGGAGACCTGTGCCTGTCAGCCAGATTTGTGAATATTTCGGTATTTCTTCCAGAACTGCCCAAAGATACCGCAAAGCGCTGAATGAAAATTTAATTGCGGCTGACGGGGATAAA
>JAFCZU010000632.1 GCA_019314185.1 Deltaproteobacteria bacterium
ATAAGGTTGGCACAGATTTCGGAAAGCAACCTCCATGCCAACTTCGCTACATTTTTGAATTTTTTCCGGCATTTTTTTCTCCTTTCATAAAGATAAGTATGGGTTAGTATTACTAAAAATATTATCATAATTAATATAAAAATCAAGTACTTTCTATGTCTTGATGCTTAAGTTTATGACATTGAGTCGGGATTATAATTTCCTATAGGTGTTTTAATTTTAAACCAGTACGGAAGTTTGAAGTAAAAATCTATATCTTCACGGGTTTCACAGTCCTTTGCAAATTGATATTCAACGCCGGAGTCAAGCGGCACCATGTTGCTGTAAATTGTTTTTTCTTTTTTGGAAATAATAAATGTCAACTCATTAACATGTATTTCATAATCCTCAAAAAGCCGCATTTCATATTCGACATTTCCTATTTTCTCATACTTTATGCCTTCAACCATCAAATCATTCAAAACCTCTTTTATTTCCAAAACTGCATTATCAAGAAACAATTGCGGATTAATGATAACATCATCAAGCTTGTCGGATTCGATAAGGATTTTCAGGATGGTTGACCGTGTTAAGCCGATTTTGCTTTGTATATAGGCCAGTATGTCGGGAATCTGGAAGGTCTTGTCCCAGAGAGTTGAATAGCTTGAAACAACATCACCGTTAATCCCGCCTTCATCAAATTTTACAGATGTTTTTGTGGATTTTATAACGGGTCTTTTTATTTCACGCATGTATTTGAGAGCCTTTGATGCTTTTTCAATAAGCTCTTCTGTTTCATACATGACTTTGTATTTTGTGTGATGCTTTATTTTATCCCAGAGACTTTTGAAATTTTCATCAAGCTCAAAACCCTTGCGGTATGTTACCTCTTTTCTTTTTTGCCTGTTTTTTATTCTTCCCTTAAATGAAACACCGCAGTCATCCTCTATCTCATTCTGAAGCTGTTTTGCAAAGTCTTCATAACTTTCATTTGCAATAACGGTGAGCTTGTTGATTACAGGGTCCTGAATTCTATAACCGGACTGATCAACCGATAGCCTTAGCCCTCTTCCGATTTCCTGTCTTTTTTTTAATTCAGATCTGGTTTCATTCAATGTGCAGATTTGAAAAACATTCGGGTTGTCCCATCCTTCACGTAAGGCAGAATGGCTGAAAATAAACCTTAAAGGTTCTTCCGTATTAAGCAGTCGTTCTTTATCTCTCATTATCAATTTGAATATATCAATATCCGCTTTTGCTTTTGCGGTCTTTTGAGTATCCTTAAATTTTCCTTTTTTATCCTGTGAAAAATAACCATTGTGAATCTCCTCAACAGGAAAAGGTATCAGCCCCTTATATGCAGCTCTGGAACTGATATCCCTGAAAGACTCTTCAAACCATTTTGCGAATTTCCCCTTTGCCTGGTTTCCGGCCTCATCATACTGCCTGTAGTTTGCAACTCTGTCGATAAAGAACAGAGAAAGAACTTTAATCCCTTTATCCTTGTATTTCTTTTCCTTGATTAAATGTTCCTTTACAGTTTTTTCAATCTGGAATTTCATTAATTCATCAGTCATGCCGCCCTGAGAGTCGCCTACAAAAAGATCCTCGCCATTGGACAGGGAAATATATTCCGATTCAACATCTATACCGTTGATTATATAGCCTTGTTTATAAATCTCCCTGTTTTTGGAAAGTTTGTACAAGTCGTCTCCTACTTTTGCGGTAACGGTTTTTCTTGCCGCACCGTCCTTTTGGTTTACATCGATCGTAAGCCTGGCGGATGTTCTTGTTTTTGTGGCAGATACTTTTTCAAGCTTGATAAAAGCGTCATTAAAATCATTTTCAGTTACTATGGAATCAACTTCAATCTGTTTAACCAGTCCAAGATCGTATGCTTTTACAGGATCAAGGCTGTATACTAAATTATATTGATTGGTGTGAGTGGCGGAATAACGGAGGGTGCAGGAATAGTTCAGGTTTTCAATAGCCTTTTTCCTGATTTCTGTTTCCATGTTTTGCGGTTCGTCAA
>JAFCZU010000172.1 GCA_019314185.1 Deltaproteobacteria bacterium
AACGCCTCCTACAGCGCCAACACCTGTTGTTGAAACAGCAGCACCAGTAACAACCGCTACACCACCACCGAATGTAGAAATAGCTCCTTTTCCGACAGCACTCCAATTGATTAATCCATAAGGATCAATGAAATTAACCGGATCATTTAGACAATACCCATAAAGATCAGTATCTCCACCCGCAAACCCTATTGGATCCTTTGCCGTCCAGCGGCCTGTGTCCGGGTCGTAGTCTCTGTAGCCAAAGCGCACAAGGCCTGTGTCTCTGTCGTGCAGGCCTCCTGCAAAACATAGGGGGATTTCAAATAACGGATTTGTATCTGTAATGATATTGCCGAATGAATCGTATTCTATTTTTTTTAGCACATTCCCTGCGGTGTCTGCAACAATTTTCAACGAACCTGCCTGATCGCAGGTGAGGTAATAGGTGGAGCCGTTTTTTGTCATGGCAACGGGCATCCTGGCATCTGCATACTCAAACCGCATGATGAGGTTGTCGCTGCCGTCAAAGACCGCAAGGAGCCTGGTCTGGCCTTGCCAAAGGTATTTCTTGGTCACAGAGCCATTGACTTTCTTTGCTATCCTCCTTCCCAATGGGTCATGTACATAATCAATGACCCTGCCGTCCGGCAGGGTCACTCCGAGAAGTTCCCCGCGGGATGAGTAGTCATAGCTTGTAACATCTGCTCCTTCGGTTCTGGTAGTAAGGAAGCCGTCTGCATTGTACTCGTAGCTGGTACTGCCGGCGGTGAGCAGACAGTCTTCATCGGAATAGAGATAGCCTTTTTGTGAAATACCCCTCAGTACGTTGTTTTCATGGATCCGGGTTCCAACAGGGTTATATGCGTATTCTTCGACCAGGGCTCCATCTCTGGTTACGGTGAGAAGCCGTCCCATGGCATCATAGGTGTAGGCGTAATCGGAGGTGACCCCTTCAACGGTCTCGGTTTTGGCCGTGATCCTGCCTGCATTGTCACGGGTCAGGTTACAGGAGGTGAGGGTTGTGCCGCTTATGGAGAAGTCCTGATCATCCATCTCTCCATAGCCGTTGAAATTGCGAGTCAGGTTCAGGCCTCCACCTGTTACGGCCTCGGCCAAACCATTTCCGGAATTGCGGGTGATACTGAAGGCGCCTGCCCCGGTCAAAAGACCGTTATTATCATAGGTGTACATCCGGGTATTGCCGGCATAAGTGCAATCCTGGACGTTGAAGTCATCGTTGTATCTATAACCAAGGGATTGATTCAGAGTTCCGGTCAGGGTCTCTGAGGTGACGAGTCTTCCGTCATATTCATATGTGATCGTGTCTGTTCCATTGGTAATTGAGCCTACCTTTGTGCTGCAAAGATAGCTCAGATCAATATTTCCCTCTGGTATCTGGATCTGTACAAGTCTGGTCTTGTTATATATATTGTTTATCTGGCTACCTGACGGGAAGTTGGTCCGGATAAGCCTTCTGTCTTTGTCGTATATGTAGCTGTAACTGCCGCTCAGAGGTGTCCGGTATGAGTTCTTGAAATTGACCGAGTTGTAGCCAAAGCCGTGATCAATGTCCGATGGATTGGTGAGCAGGGTCATGTTGCCGTTTTGGTCGTATGTAAAGCCCACAGTTGTGCTGTCAGGCCAGTTGATCGCGGTGATGCGGCCTATGGCATCGTAGGTGTAGGTGGTAGTATGATCTTCAGCGTCGGTGATGGATTCAAGAAATCCCTGTGCATTATAGGCAAACGTGGTCGCCCTGGTATTGGCCATTGTGGTCGTCAACCGTCCCCTGGCATCATAGCCATAGGTTGTGTCATAAAGGCCTGGTAAGGTCACACTTGTGGTCAAAAGGGTATCAGGATCGTACAGCAGGGTTACAGTCCTGTTTTCAGGGGAAGTGACGGTCTTTCGGGCTTGGAAAACATCGTGTGAAAGAGTGGTTGTATTGCCATTGACAGTCACTGTTTCGGTGATCAGATCCGGGATATTGTCTGCGTTTGTATCCTGATAGGTCTTATTCCTAAGCGTAACTTTTTCCAGGGCTGAGGGCGTGCTTTCAGTTATTTGCTTAAGATATTTGAACTTGTATTCTGAATCGATCCCATATTCAAAGATCAGGTCCATGCCGCAAGATAAGGACTTGGTTGTGGTCAGGCCGTCGGATGATTGAGTAAACAGGGTCTCTGCGCCTGTGGGATCAATGATTGTTGACGTATAGGCGCTGGTGGAATACGTGTGATCAAGGTAGGAGGTCAGGTTGCCTTCGCCGGTAATTGTCTGATACAGAATATCGCCGTTTTCCTGCACAGACCGTGCGAATTGCCAGTGCCCTCCTTCATCGTCCCTTGCATCTGTCAACCGACCTGAAAAATCGAATTCGTGCTCAAAGCCATTTGCCTCGGGCTCTATCTTGGCCGTCATCAGGCCGTCCGAAGTATATTCAAAGCCGTAAAAACTGTTGTTCGGATAGGTAATCCGGGTGAGATGGTTGTTTGTGTCTGTGGTCAAACGGGTTGTGATCCCGTCAGGAGAGGTAATTCCGGTCGGTACGCCGCTTGCGTCCCTATGAATGACAATCCGATTGCCAAACCGGTCGGTTATCAAAACCAATTCCTTGTTTTTATTATAGCCGAATTCATACAGGGTGATACCCGTATCAATGTCCGTGGTCTTCTGATGACGACCGTCACCGAACATGACATGCCCTACACCGTCAGCCTCGACAAAAATCAGCTCTTCCCCGATTGTCCCTGGAACAGAAGAAAACTCTACTTTTCGGATGCGGTTATTATAGGTATCTGCGATGTAAAGATTGCCTGCAACGTCTACGGCTACATCCAAGGGAAAGTCAAACCATGCCTGAGTAGCTGGTCCACCGTCGCCACTGTAACCTTCATCTTCATGCCCAAATCCGGCCACTGTAGTGATAATCCCGCTTGTATTTATTTTCCGGATACAATTATTGTACGTATCTGCGATGTAAAGATTGCCTGCAACGTCTACGGATAGACCCCAAGGATCGTCCAACTGCGCCTCAATGGCCAGCCCTCCATCGCCACTGTAACCGTAAGTTCCGTTTCCGGCTATTGTGGTGATAATCCCGCTCGTATCTATTTTGCGGATACAATGGCTATCTACAATATAGAGATTGCCGGCCTTATCCACGACTATACTATAAGCGCAAAGTTGTGCCTCAATAGCCGGCCCTCCATTGCCGTTGTAACCGCAAATTCCGTTTCCGGCCACTGTAGTAATAATCCCGTTTGTATCTACCTTCCGGATACGGCAATTGTCGTTGTCTGCGATGTAAACGTTGCCGACATCATCAACAGCTACGTCAAAAGGCTCGTTGAGTTGTGACTCAGCAGCCGGCCATTGATCGCCACTGTAACCTGGTGTTCCGTTCCCGGCTACCGTGGTTATGATGCCGTTAGTATCCACTTTCCGGATGCAGTGGTTATTACTATCTGCAATGTAGAGGTTGCCTGCGGCATCCACATCTATGTCCCAGGGAATATCAAGCTCTGCCTGAGTAGCCAAACCATCATCTCCACTATAGCCTTTGGTTCCATTTCCAGCTACCGTGGTGATAATTCCGTTTGTATCCACCTTCCGGACGCGATGATTCCATGAATCCGCGATGTAGAGGTTGCCTACGGCATCTGTGGCTACACCGTGAGGAAAGACAATTTCCGCCTCAGTGGCCGGTCCTCCATCACCGCCTGAGCCGTAATCTCCGGTTCCGGCCACCGTGTTAATAATGCTGCCGGTATTGTTTGTACTTATAGTCCCGTCTCCTTTGTAAAGTCTGCCTGGCTCCATTGGGCTGAGGTAATGATTGGTAGAAATTGTCCAGCCTTCGGCAATGCTGATAGCTCTTGCTCCTCCAACACGTAATGTGTCGCGCTTCCAGCAGATCACCTTCTGCCTGGCAGGTATGGCTGTTACATCACTGCCAGTCTGCGCGAATGACATCTCAAAATTTCCCGGCAACAAATAGACCGCATCATAGACAAACTTCACAGCCACATGAGCTATAGCAAAACCGTTGACAGGTCTGCCGAGGTGGTCGAGGCCATCCCAAACAAATGTCGCTTTTTGGTTGGGCAGGAGGTCAAGGATCTGTTTAAATGTCCGGCCTGCCAGATCGACATTGACAATTATGCTCTTAAGGCTTGCAGGGACTGTGTCGCCGGATGCAGGAACGGTTATGACGGTACTGTAACCTTTTACACGGTTACTCGCATAGTGGAGGGTGATATCTGTACCTGGAACAGGGATATCCTCGTGAAATATCCGGCTTCTTTCTTCTACAAAAGAGCAAGATTCGATCTTGCAGTCCTTTTCTTCTTCTTTCTGCTCGTCTGCATCAGGCTCGCCTTCCGGGTTTGGAGAAATGGCGTCTTCAGGCGGGCCATAAGGCCAGTTGCAATCCCAGGGGGTGAAATGGGTCACTGCAACCCGCCAGAATGTAGATTTTGGCGCATATCTCTCGCTATCACCCAGCCCTTTTACCTCATCGCTGAATAATCCATTGTTGTTGAGGTCGTTGGGCTGGCCGTTGCCGTCCGCATCCAGGGCATCTACGATCCCGTTGCTGTCCATATCCATAAGCTGAACCACCACGCCGTTTTCATGAGGGACCCATACGCCACGATCCCGGTCGTAGCAGCCTACAGGGACAGCGCTGCCCACGTCAAAACCAAGAAAATTATCAACCCATGTAATGACCGGTTTTTCAAACCTCACCCTCGAAGAGCCATCCACGCTCAGTTCCACACAGTAGGTATACGCAGAGTTTGGGGGAAGTTTTGCCGGCATGGATTCGGGCGTGGTAAACTCTGTTGCCCGGGTGGTGATAGTGGCAAGTTCCTGAATATCATTGCCCTGTTCGTCTGTTAGATATGCCCGGTTGTCTCCGGTAAAGACCATGGTACAAGACCGGCTGCCAAATGCGTCACTCACTTCTGTGCTCTGGTGAGCAACTACCGTGCCCGGATTTCCGTCAAAGGTTACAGTAGTTGCAACAGGATCCTGTTCGATCATCTGAACAGTTTCAGTTTCGGCTATGTCATTCCAGGGAACATATACCTTCCTGTGGGCCGTAATCAGACTTTCTTTTTGGTAAACAACAGTAATGGTATATCCACCTTCCACAGGGATAGTAAACCGACCGGCGCTATCAGTAAAGACCTCGCCATATTCCGGATGACTGTGGATGCTCACTTTAATACCCGCTACAGGGGAACCGGTCAGATTCTGAATCTTGCCTGTAATCAATGAAAATCGCATGGGATCGTATGACTTGATTGTTACACCAGGAGGGATCAAGTCCTCATACTGCGCGCCAAAAGAGCCTTCGGGTTGAGGCTCAGTATCGCCCATTATTACCCTGACTGTAACCTGGGCACTTGCAGAGCCGCCATGTCCGGTAATATTGATGGTATAGATTGTATTTTGTTCAGGGGAAACCTCAATTGATCCGTTTGGAGATACGACCCCGATCCCGTTATCAATCTGCGCATGCTGTGTGTGTGTTGAATTCCATGTCAAAAGAGTTGATTCACCAAGCCGAATGACCTCTGAAGCCGTTGAAATAGTCACACTCGGCTTAGGATATATTACAGTGATTGTAACATCAGCAGTAGCTGTGCCTCCAGGCCCTGTCGCAGTAATCTTATATGTAGTGGTCTCAACCGGAAAAAGTTCGATTGACCCATCTATAGGCACACTGCCGATACCAGGTTCAATAACACAGGAATCAGCACCTGTGCAGGTCCAGGAAAGCATTGTCGATTCGCCGAGCTCAATCATCTCAGTATCGGCGGTGACAGATATAGTCGGAGCCTCTGCCTGCCGGATTATTGCAATGGTTACGTAACTTCTACGCTTACCACCTTTCAGTTTTACAGAAACAGAATTTTCATGCGTCAAGCTAATCGGAACTCGAAGGGTATGTATTTTTTGGCTGAAATCCTTTGGACCGAATATTCTTGTTTCATTAACAAGAATGACCGCACTGCTGATCCTGCTTTTACCATCGCTATCCCCATTGACAACAATAAGTTCAGCATTGCCCGGAGTTGTAAAAAATGTATCATGATAAAGATCAGGCCGACCCTTGCTTCGCACGTATTTGCTCGGGCCAAACAGGGTTGTATGGCTCCAACAAGATGTGGGAATAAACAAACAAAGGAATACAAGAAATACAAAAAATCTGATTATAAAAGCCTTTTTCATGATATTACCTTACCTCAATCAAGTAAAATCTAAGGAATTGCTGTCCCACCTTACGTTGGTAGCCGTCATGGAGAACTGGGGTCATAAGATATTCTGGGTTGTACAGGAACCCGTTTATCAGGATTTTCTGAACCGGTATAATCTCAATGGCATATCATGATGAGCATGCAACTGTTTTTACAATTTATGACATGAAAAAGGAATCTGGCAAATATAACCTGTTTGACAAAAGAATCGAATCTTCCACAATTGACGATTTATTCAACGCATTCAGAAATAACCCGAATATCCCATCAAAAGAGACATTTGTTAATAAACTAAAGACTAAACTAACAGCAAAGATGGAACTGAAGCTGGAATTTTAATCTCTTTTAGGGTTTAATTCCCCGCAACTTGCTGCGATTCCTTCTTCTACCTTCAGCAATAAATTTTGACGGCAAAGTAAAAAACTTCAGTTTCAAGGCGCGCAAATCCTGAGAAAAGAGACGTACTTATGGCTACGTCCCAATGACGAAGGATGCAGCGCAACGCAGAAAATGGACTTTTTACGAAGCTGTCAATTATATTCGGTCAAAATGGGAAAACTGCATACTAAATGTCGCTCGACCCTGGGTTGTGGATCTTAATGAAGTTGAGTAACCGAACATCTGAGCCAGAGGAATTTTTGCTTTTA
>JAFCZU010000633.1 GCA_019314185.1 Deltaproteobacteria bacterium
CGATCAAAACAACTATAAACAAAATGAACAAAAGTAGTGCCATAACGAAGATTTTAAAAAATTAACATGCTGTAATTAAAGGGTTTGTTTTTTTTATTCGAAAAGATGGGTTAAGGTAAATATTCACATAAAATAATTGGTGCCTGACGGAAACCCCCTGTTTTCGCTTAGAAATTCGAACCACTAAATCCGATACAAGAACAAAATACTAATTTTTTAATGACAAAAACATCGTATTCTCAATGTGTTAGTTTTGGTCATTTTGTCATTTGCTATTCGAATTTGTTTTGAATTTCGGATTTCGATATTCGGTTTTTGCCTGAACATGACTTTTCGTTAAGTAATCAATTTTACTCTAACACACCAAACCTTACAGATAGCTTACATATTCGAAAAAAAATGAAAAATTTATGATTTTTTGAAAAAAATGGACCTGCGTATCGCTTTTGTCTCAGAGGAAGGTTCAATTCCGAGCGATGAGGAAAGGATCCTCTTATAGCGTTCATACACAGACAGCACCTCAGCCCGGCGGCCGAGCTGGTGATAGCAAGTCATGAGACGTTGGTAGAGATCCTCGGCAAGGTCGTCTGCTTCAAGGCCGCGCTGGTAGCATTGCACAGCCTTTTCCAGTTGTCCCTCCTTTTCCCAGTGTCGGCACAATGTGCTCACACCACGCAGAAACTTGCTCCGGCAACGTTCGCGAAGGGAGATTGTCCACGGGTTGCTGCTTTCTTCTGCCAGAAAAGGTCCCTGGTACATGTCGATGGCCTTTCGGGTCAATACAACGGCTTCCATCGCTTCCAGTCCCGTCGGTTCTTTTTTCCAGGCGGCATCGGCTTGCCCGAAAATACGCTCAAATGCCCAGACATCGACCCAGGAGTGTCGTTGATCCAGGGTTACGCGTTCATGCTGAAGTTCGATAGCATTGCGATAGCCGATCACCTTGCGAAGACGGTGCAGGGTGGTTGTGAAAGATTGTTCAACCATGTCGCCGTCTGCTTCAGGCCAGAGCGCATCGGCTATCTGGTCTTTTCTTACTTCTCTGCCCCCGAACGCAATTAAAGCCTTGAGCATTGACAGAGGCTTTTGTTGAGCCTTTCTCGAGAATCGGATCGGTTGTCCGTTTTTCAGCACGACAAACCGTCCTAAAGTGTATATTTTCAGCGCCCATGGCCATTTTCCTAAGTGAAGCGGTGGGTTATCCGGGAATGTGTTCAAATATTCCTGGCTGTTCCCTATGGCCAATGCCTTGTGCAGCGATTGCAAACCAGATGATTCTTTCCCTTGATCCAGGGCAAAAAAGGCTTCTGCCAGAAAAACAGAAAATGTAAGGAAGGTGTTTTGGGTCTTGCGTGCAATACTCAAAGCATGTGCACAGTACTCTTGCGCGTGTCGATGTCTTCCGAATTCATGCGCAACATGTGCCTTTGACAAGTAACGCAAACCCAGAAAAAAAGGAGATTTCACCTCAATGACCGAGTGCAATGACGCCTCTGCATGGAGAGATGCGGTTCTGAGATCGCCCCTGAGAATGGCCAGTCGGGTTTTCAGAAAATAATATTCAGACAGCTCCAACAGCCTGCGTGGACCAAAAGACGAGTCCATCCTCCCCAGTAACTTTTCAGCCACTTTACAGCCGTCCGCTTTCAATGCGCTGTAGATGGCTTGGCTTGACAACTTACAGTCCATTATACGAACACCCGGTTTTTGGGAGAACTCCTGGCGTTGCGCTTCATTTCATCGTCATTTCGGCGTGCGTTAGGGACTTAACTACGCCTCATGACATAAAATTCGCACATCTTGAATTTGAAGCTTTTGTAACATTTTAGGTTTGTGAAACAAAAACCAGCCGTGCATGAGCTTCAGGTATAATCAATTTCAAAACAGGAAACTGTTTGAGTGCATTAGAGATCGTTAAGAATGAACCTGGGAGGATTATGTATTTTTCTATAAAATTTCGCTGAACTGCAACCATATCTTTTAATTTGCGGCAAGTTCTTTCTTTACG
>JAFCZU010000173.1 GCA_019314185.1 Deltaproteobacteria bacterium
AACAATGAATAGTGGCATAGAAATTGAAATTCAATTTTCATGCCAATTGGTGATTTTTTAGATAAATAATTTGTATGATCTTTAAACTTTCGTAAAAAACGGTGAAACTTTAGTATATAAAGTGTAAACCGGAAAATGAAGGATGCCGAAAATTATATCAATTATCAGAAAACAACTGAAACAAGCGATGTTTTTTTCGAAGAGCCGGGATTCGAAAATCGCACCACTTTCAGGAAGAAGATGCTGGGGTTTTCGAAAAATAGTTTTTTCATATGATATGGACTTTGGCATTTGTATTGCATGGAAATTCCTATATGAGGGCAGCATAGGATGAAAATCTTAATTGTTAATACATACCATTGTTTGAGAGAAGGAGATTGCCGACATGCTTTTGGACTGGGAAAGTTGCTACAGCAAAATGGACACGAGGTTCATTATTTTGCAATGAAGGGCAATAAAAATCTGGCCTGCGGAGACGACGAATACTTCGTTGAGGAAATTGATTATAGGGAGGTCATTGATAATAGAAATCCACTTTTCAACTGGAATAACTATTTGTAATTTATATATTATCTAATCAAATTCCAAAATTAGAATTGCTGAATAAATGTTATCGTGAGCGCACATGAAAATTTTATTAGTTAACAAATTCTTCTTTTTGAACGGCGGTTCTGAAACGGTATTTTTTCAGGAGAGAAATTTTTTAATCAACAAAGGGCACAAAATATATGATTTCTCCATGGAGCATCCAGAGAATTTTTCCTCTGAATGCTCTGATTACTTTGTGCCAAATGTAGATTATAGAAAGAGCTTACGCGACAATAAACTTGCACTTTTTTTTGAAAGGTGTAGAATCGCTTTTGATCTTGTACATAACCGCGAAGCCCTTAAGAAATTGAATTCCTTGATCCAAAATGAAAAACCGGATATCGCCCATCTACATAATATATATCATCAGTTAACTCCCTCCATAATACCTCTCCTAAAAAATGCTGGAATAAAAGTAGTATTAACTCTTCATGATTATAAGCTTATCTGCCCAAGCTATTTAATGATCAATAACGATACCATTTGTAATAAATGTCAAGGTAAGTATTTCTGGAATGTAATTATACAAAGGTGTCAAGAAGGTTCATATTTTAAAAGTTTGCTGTTATCCATAGAAGCTTATTGGCATAAATGGGCAAGAAGTTATGAATCAGTTGATCTATTTTTATCTCCCAGTAAATTTATAGCTGAGCTTGTCGCCAGATATCGTATTGACGAGAAAAAAATTGAAGTCTTGCGTAATGGAATTGAAACTAATAAGTACATTCATTCCAACTTGGACAATAATTATGCAATTTATTTTGGACGTATTTCTCGAGAAAAAGGTATTGAAGTGCTTCTAAAAGCTCATAATCTAATGTCTGCCGAGCAAAATAAGAATGTTAAGGTAAATATAGGGTTAAAAATCTTAGGGACAGGACCTTTATTAGAAAAATTAAAGAATGAATATTTTCAAGTTGAATTCTTGGGATATAAGACAGGCAATGAATTAAAGAAACTAATTGGTGAATCCTCATTCGTTGTAGTACCATCTCAATGTAATGAAAACTGTTCAATGTCTGTGCTTGAATCTATGGCTTATGGTAAGCCTGTGATAGGATCAAGAATTGGTGGTCTTCCGGAACAAATAGAAGACAATAAAACAGGTTTTCTATTCCAAATGGGTAATATCGAAGAACTAAAGGAAAAGATGACTCTTTTAACAAAGAATAAAGTATTGAGGACAGAGATGGGCAAAGCAGCCAGGGAAAAACTGGAAAAGGAATATTTTTTTGAGGCTCATTGCACAAAGCTCATGAAAATTTACGAAGATTTGCTCTCAAGAAATTGGTAGATTGGAAGGTTGATAATGGAAGCATGCCTTATTGTGACATACCGCTGCAACGCTAAATGTTATATGTGTAACACTTGGAAAAATCCGTCCCGAAAAGACGAAGAGTTTGCTCCAGATTTGTTAAATAAGATTCCTTATGATCTCAATTTTATAAATATAACCGGTGGAGAACCTTTTCTTAGAGATGATCTTGATGAAATCATTCAAATTGCAATCGATAAAACTAAGCGATTGATTATCAGCACAAATGGTTATTTCACCAAGAAAATAGTAAGATTAGCTGAAAATTATGGAAATCGAATAGGGTTTCGTATTTCCATAGAGGGCTTACCTGCGGCGAATGATGAATTACGTGGAATAAAGGACGGCTTCGACCACGGTCTAAGATCTTTGGTTACTTTACACGATATGGGGATTAAAGATATTGGTTTTGGCATAACTGTGTCAGACAGAAATGCCAGGGACATGATTGAACTCTGGCGTTTGTCGAAGTCCATGGGGATAGAATTTGCCACAGCCACGACCCATAACTCCTATTATTTTCACAAACATGATAACAGGCATGAAGATCCTGAAATGGTCGCTAAGGAGTTCGAAAAGATAGCCGCTGAATTATTGAATACCAACAGGCCCAAAAACTGGTTCCGAGCATATTTTAATATGGGATTAGCCAATAAGGTTCGAGGAGGTAAGAGACCTCTACCTTGCGAAGTCGGAACCGATGTTTTCTTTCTTGATCCTTATGGAAACATTATGCCCTGTAACGGTTCTGACGAGCCCATGATTATGGGCAATTTGAAAGATCAAACCTTTGACGCGATTTGGAATAGTCAGAAAGCGGATGAAATTAGAAATCAAGTGAGAAATTGTCCCAAACAATGTTGGATGGTTGGCTCTGCATCTCCAGCAATGAAAAAACGAGTATGGATCCCATCAATGTGGGTAATTAAGAATAAACTCAAAGTAATGAAACAAAGGGGAAAGAATGTTTGTTTAGACTCAGTTGGGAGTAAATCATGTTCCAGAAAATGAAATATTATCTAATGGGAATATCTACCTTGCTTGATTTTGGATACCTCAGAAGTTTATGAAATTAAAGATTGCAGCTTTAGGCGCTAAGGGAATCCCTCATCCGGGTGGAATCGAATTAGTTATGGAGGAAATCGGTTCCCGCCTTGTTCAAAGAGGGCACCGATTCGACATTTTTGTCCGACATCACTACATGGCAGAGAAACCTTTTACAGAGTATAAGGGCATGGGGCTTCCTCGAAGCCATGGATTTCATCATAAGAATTTTGATGCTCTGACCCATAGTGCATCAGCATTTCCAAGAATCTTTGCTGAGCAATATGATATCATTTACATAAACTCAGTAGGTCTCTCCACTCTTGCCTGGCTTCCAAGGGTCCTGGGTAAAAAGGTGGTAATACATACCCATGGGCTTGACTGGAAACGGGAGAAATGGGGCCCCATTGCCAAAAGATTGATTAGAATCTCTGCCTGGACGAGTGTAGTATTGCCTCACTTAACATTTTGTGTGTGCCTGGAAGATAAACGTTTTTTGGAAACTATGTATGGGAAAGAGTGCAAATATGTCCCAAACGGCATACCTCAAGTGGTGCGGAGACGACCTGATCGAATCAAGAGATGGAGACTTTTCGAAAACGATTATCTGCTTTTTATGGCCAGACTGGTTCCGGAAAAAGGAGTCCATTTTCTCCTGGAAGCCTGGAGGAATATTCCTGAAAGGTATAAGCTTGGACGAAAACTGGTGATTGCAGGAGACACCAACCATCGAGATATGTACTATGATCGTGTCATGGAGTTTGATCGTCTTGGCGATATTGTTTTTACAGGTTTTGCCACCGGAAGCCTTAAGGAAGAATTGCTATCTAATGCCCTTTGCTTCGTGCAGCCCTCGACTATAGAGGGGATGCCGCTTTCTATCTTGGAAGCTATGAGCTGCGGCCGCATGATCCTGGCAAGCAATATTCAAGAAAACATCGATGTTTTGGGCGGATATGGCCGGACTTTTAGATCAAGAGATGTTGATGACTTAACTAATAAACTTATACAGATTTTGAGACTCGATCATGATATAATTCAACAAGAGGGTAAGAAACTACTTGGATTTGGTGTTAAGAAGTATGATTGGGACAGGGTTGTGGATGTAGTTGAAGAGTATTTGATTAAACTTGTTTCAACCTGATCCGCAGATTTCGCAGAAAAAACAATAGGGGGGGGTCGCTTCTGACTTATGATTACCAATTATCCCAAGCTTACAGGATTATGGGTAGCGCTTTTGGACGTAGGGGTAACGTTTGCCTCGTATATCTATGCTGCCTATTTGCGGAATGAGCTCATAAGGTTCTATTCTTTTGGCAATCCAGTCAACTGGCTTACGCACTGGGAGATTTTAGTCGCAATTCTTCTAATCTGGCGGGGCCTTTTCGGCTTTCAGGAAGCGTATGTCGGGCAGCGATTCACTTCACTGAAAGCTGATTTATTGGTTGTTGTAAAGACTGTGCTTTTCGGAACTTTTATTGTTTTAACTTTTGCATTCCTGATTAAGTCGAATATACCCAGAACTTTTATCTTTATTTTCGCAATCGTCAATCTGATATTTCTTTTTGGTGAAAAAGCACTTCTTTACCAATTCATAGGATATCTGAGAAAACAGGGCAAAAATATAAAAAGAGTTTTAGTAATAGGCGCTGGAGATGTGGCCAAAGCCTTTATCGATTCGGTGGAAAAATATCCTGATTGGGGGCTCAAAATTCTCGGCCTGATTTGCAAAGATGAACTAAATGTGGGAGATGAGCGGTTTGGGTATAAGCTTGTCGGGCATACTGCCGATCTTCGTGAGTTGCTTCATTACAATTCTATAGATGAACTGGTTATTGCGCTGCCGGCGAAGCATCTGGGAGCTGTGGAAAATGCTATAGCCATGTGTGATGAAGAGGGGGTTCCTGTTCGGATTGTTTCCCCTTTTTTTAAAAACCTTATTTCAAAAGCCAATACCGACATGATTCACGGCCTGCCCATCATCAAGTTTTCTTCAGTGAAACGGAACGACTTTGAGGCGGCTTTGAAGAGAGTTTTGGATATTGTGACTTCATTTGTCTTGCTTGTGTTATTGGCTCCAGTCTTTGGGATCATTGCCATAATAATGAAGCTTGATTCCCCCGGACCTGTATTTTATCGCTGGAAGGTATTGGGGCTAAACAAACGTCCCCTGACCAGTTATAAATTCCGCACCATGGTAGAAAATGCAGATGATTTGAAAAAAGAGCTTATGGCCGGAAATGAGATGAACGGGGCGGCTTTTAAAATGAAAGATGATCCACGCATCACCAGGATAGGTATATGGCTGCGCAAGTTCAGTCTGGATGAACTGCCACAACTGTGGAGCGTGTTTAAAGGGGATTTGTCTCTGGTTGGTCCGCGTCCGCCTCTGCAAACCGAGATCGAACAGTTTGAGGGGTGGCACCGCAGAAAGCTTTCGGTCAAGCCCGGCATCACCTGCCTGTGGCAGGTTGGCGGGAGAAATGAAATTTATGATTTTAACGATTGGATGCGGCTCGATATGAAGTATATTGATGAGTGGAGTTTATGGCTTGATGTGAAGATACTGTTTAAGACGGTGTGGGTCGTCCTCAAAGGAACAGGCCACTAATCCACAGATTACACAGATTTTCACAGATTTTTTGGGGGGGATTATTTGTTAGGAGAACGAGTAACAGACAATTGTCTCTATATACACTCAACCAAGTAAGAACGCAGATGCTTTTCTATTTGATTCGAATCCTTTTTTAGATGCCCTATTTTTTTCAGCAGTAGCCGGTTATCCAAAGTGAAAAACTTGAAGCGGACCAGACATGGGAAACGTAATCAGGCTGCGGCATAATTTCTGATTTGAGAATCGCCTGGCCATGATGGATATTGTTTGGTGGTTATCATGGCCAGAATTGTGTGGCCACTCTTGTTAAAATCCAAGTTGCTGAGGACAAGGGCAGGGCGTTTTTTTGTTTTGGGTTTGTCGACAAAGGGGAAAGGGACGACTACCACATCATCTCTCTACAGATCATTGAAGGCCTCTTCATCCTCAGGACTGTTCAACTCCTCAAGGGTCTCTGAAACCGCTGCATGATAGGCCGCGTCAAACGGCTTTAACATTTTGAGTTTTATACTTTTTCCCTGAAGCTCATAGACTATCAGATCTCCCGGTTTTATACCCATGGCCTTTCTTATGGTCGCGGGAATCGTTACCTGCCCTTTTGTTGAGAGTTTGCTGACATGCTGCATTGGCTCACCTCCTTACTCTTTACAGTAAAGATATAGCCCCTGGTTCATTGTGTCAACAAGATTTATAGTCCACTAATTACGTAAATTTGCTGAGTTATTGGGAGGTATTTTCATGATAATAGTACGCACTCCTTTACGTTTGAGCTTTGTTGGCGGCGGGTCTGATCTTCAAGCGTTTTATGAGAAAAAGGACGGGATGGTGATCAGCTCTGCCATTGATAAATTCGTGTATGTGATTGTGAAAGAGCGTTTTGATGACAAGATATATATCAATTATTCTCGGAAAGAGTGCGTGGAGCGGGTAGATGAGATAGAGCATGATTTAGTGCGGGAGGCAATGAAAATCACCGGTGTGGAAAAAGGGATCGAGATCACCACGTTGGCAGATATTCCTTCTGAAGGGTCTGGCCTTGGGAGTTCCAGCTCGATTACTGTGGGGCTGCTTCATGCGCTTTATACATATCAAAACGTGCTGGTTACTGCTGAGCAGCTTGCTGAAGAGGCATGCAGGATTGAGATTGATATTATAGGAAAACCGATCGGGCGGCAGGATCAGTATGCTGCCGCTTTTGGGGGAATAAATAAATTCATTTTTCATAAGGGTGATATTGTCGAAAGAAGACCGATTAGCTTGGATTACGAGGATTTCATGGTTTTCTTCATCTTTACTTCTTTATTATACGGGCATAACCAGGAGCGCGGACGCAATTCTTTCCAGGCAAAGGAAAAACTTTTCAAATAGTGAGAAATTCGAGGTGATGTGCGAGATGGTCGCATTGACGAAGCTCTTTAGAAGGGCATTGCAGGAGGGAGACATAGAAACTTGTGGCAAGCTGTTGGATGATAACTGGCGGCTCAAGCAAAAGATGGCATCAGGGATTACTAATGGCAAGATCGCGGAAATGTATGAGAAAGCAAAAAGAGCCGGGGCATTAGGGGGCAAGATCGCGGGTGCCGGAGGTGGGGGGTTTTTGATACTTTCTGTGGCCAAGGAAATGCAGAATGAAATATTCAAGGTTATGAAGGATTACCGGGGATTAGCATTTATGCTGGAGAGGAGCGGGAGTAAGGTGATTTTTGATGAAAGACGTTATTCTAGTAAGTAATATAGAAGGTGAGAAGGTTAGAGGGCTAGAAAAGAAGAAGGTTAGAGGGGGAGAGGGGCAGAAATTAAGAAAATCAGAAGATGAGAGGATAGGAAGAGAAGAGATGGAGAGAAAAAAGCATATAAGGCATTTTAGGGATCTGGATGTGTATAGGCGTGGATTTGATGCGGCGATGGAGATATTTCAAATGACGAAAAAGGCGTTATCCTGCTGTGTTCAAGAACAAAATAACTGATTCAATGATGGAAGCATCGGAAACACAATGCTGGCTGGAGTTTTGCCTCGCCTGTCACTACATCAAGCAAGATGTTTTCGATAAACTTGATAACGAGTATGAGCAATTAATTGCAAAGCTCAATTCCATGGAAATGAACGCGGAGAAATTCTGTTTCTAAGCTTTTTTCTAATCTTCTTACGTTCTTATCCTCTTTCTGCTTAATAAAACACACTGTCTCGATCTTTAATTCGATGACGAATAGGAAAACTAAACAATTATGAACATACTGGTAACAGGCGGAGCGGGGTTTATCGGTTCTCATACTGTAGATGCCTTACTTGAAAAAGGACATGATGTTACGATTCTGGATAATTTGCAAAAACCGGTGCATTTGAAAGGCAAACCGGCATGGATTCCCAAGGAAGCGCGGTTTATCTTGGGAGATGTCAGAAACCGGGCCGATTGGGAAAAGGCCCTTGAAGGGGTGGAGGCAGTCTATCATCTGGCCGCCTACCAGGATTACCTGCCGGATTTTTCCACTTTTTTTCATGTCAATGTGGTCAGCACTGCCCTTTTGTATGAAATTGCCGTGGAGAAAAAGCTGGACCTGGCCCGGGTGGTTGTGGCCAGCAGCCAGTTTGTGCAGGGTGAAGGGCTGTATAGGTGCAAGAATAAAGCATGCGGAGGTCTAGAGACAGAAGTCGGAGATGAGAAGAAGAAGATAAGAGGGGAAGAAGGTGAGAAGGTAAGAGAGGACAGAGGACAGAGGACAGAGGACAAAAATACTGGGATACTGGGATACTGGAATGCTGGGATAAAGAATACAGAGGTCGGAGGTCAGGGGGGTATTTTTCGAGGGGAGATTAGGCCGGAAGAGCAACTCAAGAGAGGGCAGTGGGAGACGTTGTGCCCCGTGTGCGGAAAACCGGCGCAGTGGCAGTGGACTCCCGAGACCCATGCGGCCCCGCCCAATGCCTATGCCATGGCCAAGTATTCCCAGGAGATGCAGGCCCTGACCTTTGGGCGCCGGTACCGGATCCCTTCTGTGGCCCTGCGCTATTCTATTGTCCAGGGTCCGCGGCAATCATTTTATAATACTTATAGCGGGGCGTGCCGGATCTTTTCTCTGAACTATTACTTTGGTAAAGCCCCTACCATTTATGAAGACGGATTGCAGTGCCGTGATTTTGTGAACATTCATGATGTAATTCGGGCAAATATCATGGCCTTGGAAGATGACCGGATGAATTATGGGGTATTTAATATTGGAGGCGGTCATTCTTACAATTTAATAGAATTTGCTGAAATCGTCCGGCAGGAGGTGCAGAAGAGAAGAAGATCAGAAGATGAGAAGGTGAGAAGGGAAGAAGATAAGAAGGATGGATGGACGGATGGACGGATGGATGAGTTGCCTGAGGCTAAGGTGCCGGGGCTTTACCGGTTTGGAGATACGAGGAATGCGTGTTCGGATATTTCGAAGATTAGAGCTTTGGGGTGGGAGCCGCAGTATTCACCTGCTGAGAGTGTAAGGGAGTATGTGGACTGGCTTTACGCCCAGGACAATCTGGAAGATATTCTGGCGTATGCGGAGAAAACTATGAAAAATATGAATGTGGTGCGCTCGGTAAGCGGGTGATTAGTTAATAGTTATTGGTTATTGGTAAAGGACCCCTGTGGGATGGGCGGAAGTTAATGGTTATTTGTTATTGGTGGATTGGATAACGAATAACAAATAACGGATAACCAATAACAACAGGAGATTGGTGTGCGTGTTCTGATCGTTGGCGCCAGCGGTTATGTTGGGCGGTGTCTTTGCAAAATATTATCCAGAAGCTACCAGGTTTTCGGCACTTTTTATCGAAACCAGGTTTTTTTTGGCGGGGAGGGGGGTTGCGTTGATATAAGGGATGAAGATGCTGTTCAAAATCTTGTTAAGCAGATCAGACCGGATGTCATTTTTCATCTTGCCTGGGATTTGAACGACTTAGAAGGATGTATTGTCGCTGGAACCAAAAATCTGTTGCGGGCCAGAAACGAGTACTGTTCGACAAGCCGTTTTATTTTCATTTCGACGGATGCGGTTTTTGACGGTGAGAGAGGTCTGTATAGGGAAAGCGATGTTCCTGCGCCGATTTGGCCGTATGGCGTGGCCAAAAGAAAGGCTGAGGTTGATACACTGGCTGCTGGCGGCACAGTGGTGAGGACTTCTCTGGTTTATGGGTTTGAACCTATGGATCCAAGAACGGCTGTTCTAAAGCGCGGACTGGAGACGGGTAATTTCAGTTACCCCTATTTTTCGGACGAGATACGGTGTCCGGTTTTTGTGGATGATTTGTGTGATGCCCTTGCGGAGATTGGAGAAGGCGGCATGGAGAGTGAACAGATAATACATGTGGCGGGACCGGTGGCGCTAAATCGTTTTGATTTTGCAGTGCTGCTTGCCTGTTATTTTGGTTATGACAAGTCGAAGGTGCCCGGGGGATTATTATCTGAAAGCCGTTTGGTGAGGCCCCGGGATTTGTCTCTGGATACCGGACTCGCACGGCGGATTCTTAAAACAAGGCTCAGAAGACTCGAAATGGTTATTGGTTAATTGTTCTTGGTGAATCGAATAACAAATAACGAAAATACTATGAAAGCTTTTTTACTTACAGCAGGGTTGGGAACGAGGTTAAGACCACTTACAGATAGCATGCCCAAGTGTCTTCTGCCTATTGGCGGACAGCCGCTTCTGGAGATCTGGCTGGAGTTGCTGGGTAAGCATGGGGTAAAGGAGGCGCTGGTTAATACGCATTGGTATGCTGATAAAGTGGAGCGCTTCTTATCCGCAGATTACGCAGATCAAATAAATAATGAAAAGAGGCCAGAACCTAATATCAAGCTTTTTCATGAGCCTAAATTGTTGGGGAGCGCAGGGACGTTGCTGGTCAATAGAGAGTGGGTTGTTGATGGGCAGCCTTTTTTTATTTTGTATGGGGATAATTTGACTAATGTGGATCTGGGAAGGATGTATGCGTTTCATCTGGGGCATGGATTGCCATTTACTTTAGGGGTGTTTAAGGCGGAAAGGCCTGAAGCGTGCGGAATTGCGGATGTAGATAAAGAGGGGATAGTTACGGGGTTTGTAGAAAAGCCGGAGAGGCCGAGGTCTGATTTGGCGGCTGCGGGTGTGTATGTAGCAGATGGGAGGATATTTGAGTATTTCCCGGAAGGTGCGGAGGGGATGAGGCCGTTGGATTTGGGATTTCATGTGATACCCAGGCTGGTGGGACATATGAAGGCGTACTTTATTGAGGAATTTTTGATGGATATCGGGACAGTGGATTCGTATGAGAAGGCTCAGATGATTTGGAGTAGATTAGATAAATAATTCACCACAGAGGCACAGAGGACACGGAGGGAGAATATTTTTCTCTGGACGGGTGACGACGTCCAGGGAAAAGATGCCTCACAGTTAAAAAGAGACTGGCAAACTGAAATGGATGGGGATTAACCACGGAGGACTCGGAGGGAGAATATTTTTCTCCCGATCGGACAAAACAATAATTTTTCTTTGTTCTCAGTGCCTCTGTGGTGAATTAATTGTTAAAAACAGTTTGCGGCAAGGAGATGGAGGGTTATGACGACTTTTTCTGTGGAATATATTGAACAGCTCAAGGATGTTCTGGATAGTTTTCCTCATGAGCAATTTGAGCGTTTAACTGAAGCCATGATGGATGCATATAGAGAAGACAGGCGTATTTTTGTGATGGGAAACGGCGGAAGTGCTTCTACGGCTTCACATTGGGTTTGCGATGTCAACAAGGGATGTTGTTTACATTTAGACAAGAAATTCAAAATGATATGTTTGAATGACAGCATTGCGACTATGCTGGCCTATGCCAATGATTTGTCATATGAAGATGTGTTTGCGGAGCAGTTAAAGAACTTTTTCGAGCCAGGTGACCTGGTGATTGGTGTATCGGGGAGTGGGAATTCCGGGAATGTGCTAAAAGCGATTGAATATGCTAATGGGAAAAAAGGTACAACCGTGGGTTTGTGCGGATACTCCGGTGGAAAACTTTACGATATGGTCGATATTCCTATCCTGGTAAAAATTGATGACATGCAGAAAGTTGAAGATGTTCACATGATTGTGGTTCATATGACGATGCAAAGGCTTTTGGAGCCCCAGTGAAATAGAAAACCAGAGGCATTTCACGGGATAGAGATTTAGGGATTGAGGAATTTAGGAATAAAAGCAAATTTAGGATAACTAATATTCAGCCACGAATTGACACAAATGGACTCGAATAAAGAAATATGGAGGTTAGAGATTTCAGATGGAATGAGCGGTTATTGTTACATATAGATGCAATGCACGATACCGGATGTGCAATACCTGGAAGAATCCGAGCAAAAAGTCTGAGGAGATTACGCCGGAAATCATCGACAAGATCGAAGGGAGATATAAGCGGCTGAACATCACTGGCGGAGAGCCGATGTTGCGGGATGATATCCTGGAAATTGTTGAGGTCCTTGATAAGAAGACGGATCGCCTGGAGATAAGCACCAACGGCTACTACATGGATAAGATTCTAGGAATAGCTCAGAAATTTCCAAACATAAAAATCCGGGTTAGCATTGAAGGATTACCGGCTAAAAACGATCGATTGAGGGGGATCAAGGATGGTTTTGACCATGGCATGAGAACCATCCTGCGACTCCAGGAAATGGGGATTAAGGACATCGGTTTTGGCATTGTTATTTCTGATAAAAATGTATC